>NZ_JBFTXJ020000023.1 GCF_041379945.2 Aneurinibacillus sp. REN35
ATGGGTCCTGCTCTATCTGATTGATGAGCTGTGCCGTCTCTTCCTCCGACATGCCCTCAAAAATCATATGTTTAATCCAGTTTGCCGTACGACCGGAGATAACAGCTGTTCCCGTTTCCCCAAAAATGCTAAGCGATTCCTCAAAGTTTTTCGGGTAGACGGTAGCAGCTGCTTCAATTATTCCAAGAGAACCATCTTCAAACTTTAAGATAGCTACCGCCACGTCTTCCGCTTCAATACTCCGTAGGCGTGTTGCAGTATATGACTGCACTTCCTCAATCGGGCCCATTAACCATAAAAGCAAATCTAGATTATGTATTGCCTGATTCATCAAAACTCCGCCATCCAACTCTTTTGTTCCACGCCAGGCAGCTTGGTCGTAGTATGCCTGATTTCTATTCCATCTAACTGTTGCATTAGCATGACTTACTTTTCCGAATAATTTATTATCCATCACTTCCCTTAAAGCCATAACAGCAGGGCGAAAGCGATTCGGGTGGACAACAGTAAGTTTAACCTGATTTGCATTACAAGCTTCAATTATTGAATCAGCATCTTCAAGCGTAAGAGCAATAGGCTTTTCTACTACAATATGCTTTTTATGATGAGCTGACTGAACTGCTAATTTTGCATGAAGACCGCTTGGAACACATATACTTACCACATTAATATTTGGCTCACTTTGAAACATTGTTTCAATATCTAAGTAACCAGCAACCTCATACTCTTTCGCAAAATCTTCCATGCGCTCTACGTTTGTATCACATACCGCTATTAACTGTGCATTACTAGTTTTTTCGATTGCTTCAATATGTTTTCTAGCAATATGACCGCATCCTATAACAGCAAAACCTACCATAAACCTACGCTCCTATTCTGAGATATTAAAATGATGATTCATTCCCCAAACCACCAATATATTTTTATCCTTAAAATCTTTAAGGACATACTCCAACTCACTTCTTCTAAAAACTCTTGTTTCTATCCTTCTCTCGATCAAACGCTCTGCTTTTTCGGTCAGTAAGGATAAATAAGTTTCGTCTACAGCACCTATAATAATAAGTTGAATTCTTCCTGAATCAATTCCAGCCGCATAATCTCCTGCAATAAAAGCAAGTTCTACATCTCCTAATTCGCACAATACATTATCGACCAATCGATCAATCCCTACATATTTTTTAACAATGTTATGTAGATCATTAAATAAGGCATGCTTCTTATTAGCCTTATAGACTTTCGTTCTTCCTGTATTCGTTATCTCTATTAACCCTGCTTTAGTAAGACGGTTTAACTCCACACGAACAGAATTAGTAGATTCCCCAAACTCCTCAGCTAACGAACGTAGATACCCACTTGCTTCAGTATTCAAAAAAAATTTTAACAATAATTTAATTCTTGTTTTTGATGTGATTAAATAGTCTAACAATTGATTCACTCCAGGAAGAACATTTCAAAATCATACAGAAAAAGTAAAACATTTACGAGTAATTATTTTACTCATTAGTTCTTTAGACGTCAATCATTATCATTAGTTGCTATTTAAAATTTAATTTTTTGTCGAAATTAATAAGCAGTATACTAAATCACCCCCTCTATTAAGAGGGGGTGATTGAATATTCATTCATAAACGTTGTCACCATTAACAATGAATTACTAGCTATTCTATCGTAACCGTTTTGTTCTCAACGTTCCAGTTCGTTTTCGCTCCCAAAGCCAAAGCAACATGGGTAATAGGAAGCATTACACGCCCACTTTTAATTTCTGGAACTACATCTGTCGGAATACTTGTCCCATTTACAACAATTCTTTTTTTACCTATCGTAATTTGTAACACTTTATCTCCACTAAGCAATGAGACCGTCTGAGCAGCTTGATCCCAAACAATATTACTTTCACTTATACCCAATGCTTCTGCTGCATATCGAACTGGCAAGTATGTGCGATTATCTTTAATATATGGTGCTATGTCCATTGACTTTTCCACATTACCTATTGTATACGTTGTCTTTCCAATCACAAACGAACCTTTTACTCTTGTTTCATTAGGGGCTGGAGTGATAACATTTGCAACTTTAAAGCTGGAACCCGAAGTAATACTAAATGTTTTACTATTAAATGGATGTGAAAGGGCTGTCCCTGCAATCTTAGCTTCAAGCGTGCCTTCTGGTAAGCTACGATTTACACCAAGTTGGATATTAGAGATTCGAATTTTTGAAGGTTTGGTACTTTCTCCCTTAATATCGAACTTTAGCGCTTCTTCCATATCTTCCGGTTTTATTGATACGCCTTCTGCTTTAACGACCTGAACCGAACCTGGCTCAATCTTCATATCCCCTTCAATTACTTCTACCTTCGGTGTTGTTGTAAATGTTACGCCTTTTGGAAAATACACCAGAACATAGCCATTCGTTTTTCCAAGGGGTCCTAAGTCTACGCTTTGTTTAATGGCTCTTGGCATAGTTTCGGCGAGAAAAACATCAGGCATGGCTTGTCCCTGCAGCCCAATCTTCAGTTTTCCTTCTGCGGCAGATTTCGGAACCACCGGAGGAACCACTTTAGTTACCAATACACTTTGTTTTTCAATTCCAGCTCCTTGTATCTCAGCTTGAATTTCGCCAAAGGTACCTGTTTTAACAGCAATCGCTGCTTCAAATATCAATTTACGCTTACTACTTGACGGAGCAGAAGGAATAGAGAAGGTAACTCTGTTACTGTCACTATTAACCATACCATTTACATCACTTCCGGAGTAATTAATGACCTGACGGGCAATACTTCCATTTGGAAGCATGGTTCCTACAATCTTAACTGTATTCGGGAACTCTACCTCTACTTCCCGCCCTCCTATAAAGGCACCTGGTGAGGTTTCTTCAATTGTCATCTTTACTACCTTTTTGTCATCAAATTTACTAGAGAGAATTTGATTGACTTGTTCTACCTTAATAACTGCTCCCCATTGTTGATATTTAGCTATTATTACCTCAGCATCACTTAACTCTGTACCTGAAATCGAAACTGGAACATTTCCTGTCTGAGCATCACTTTTTGCTTTAATTCGTGGTGTAACATAGAGAAATCCGCGATTAGTATTTCCTGCAGGAATATTTAATGTAGCTGTTAAAGTATTTTCATCGATTACAATATTTGATAGTGAAGCCCCTTCAAATCCACCGCTCCCTTTCAATGATATATTTTTCCATTCATATTGAGAAGGTAGCTGGAATTTTACTGAAGAAGCTCCTCTTTTCACCTGCCCTGCTGCCGTCTCCTCAATACGAATGACTCCACCATTTGCTTCTGAGCCTCCAATCGATTCAACTGAATCGGCGATTGCACTAGTTTTACCTGTTCGGATAACAGCGAATGTATATTCACCGCCTGAGATAGTACTATCCATCGGCTCTACTTTTACTTTTATTTCTCCTGCTGCACCACTCATTTTAACATCTAAAGGAATTTGGATTTTATCTGATTTGTCATTATCATTGTTTACTATCGAGCCAGATGGGGAAAGTTCTAATACTTTACTCGTTTTGTTTATAATAGTGGCATTACTTGGGACTGGGCTATTCCACTCTACGCCTGACGGTAATGTAACACGAAATGTATCTCCAGTGGTAAAATCAAAGTCATCTTCATTTACATAAAGACTTACTATGGGATTGCCTGCGGCATTATAATCAGAAGTGACGTTTATAACGCGGTCCACATAGTTATTACTATTAGCAGAAGAAACAGAGGCCCAAGGACCTACAGTTAGTGGTACAGTGAGGATGGTAACAGCACTCCCTTTTAGAACACTATGTAACTTACTTTTCTTATTCATGGCTTCCTCCTAAATTTTTAAAATATTGTACTTTCAAACAATAAAGAAAGCGCTATCAATAAGTTGTATACCTCCTTTCAATTAATTTTCTTAACAATTAGTATATTTGGATTATATATACAAAGTATAGTGCGGTCAATAAAAATAATTACTCTTTGACGTAAGAAAAAATCCCTAGAAATGGAACTCTAAGGATTTTATTACTAAGCTATTTTAGAGATATAAAATTTCTTCTTTAGCGCAGGTATATATAAGTTTTCATTTAAAAAGCTGGAACTTTTACAGGCACAGTACGAGCCTTATTTGTTCCATCTCCAAGCTGACCATAACTATTCTCTCCCCATGTACTAATAGAACCGTCGATCCCTATGGCAAAATAACTTTCTGATTTGGCATAAATGCTTTTGATATTAGTAAGATTATTAACTTGAACCGGAGTACTTCCAATAATATTATTAGGCCTCTCTGTAGAACTCCCTTGCTGTCCAAGCCCCCACGTCCACACTTTTCCTTCTTCATCTAACGCCAATCCACTCTTCTCATCTATAGTAATATCCTGAATATGACTGAGATTATTTATCTTAAATGGTATAAAACGAGACATCTTTGTTCCATCACCTAGTTGTTCTTTTTCATTTTGTCCCCATGCCCACACTGTTCCGTCATTCTTAAGTGCAAAGTTGCTATTATTTATCACAATAATTTTTTTTACACCTGAAAGTTCATTGACCTGTACTGGTATATCACTGGACGAACTAGTACCATTGCCTAGTTGACCAAACTCATTATTCCCCCAGGCATAAACGTTTCCATTCTTCTGATATGCTAAAGTATGGTTTTTACCTGCCACAATTGAATCAATCTCTTTTACCTTGTCAATTTGTATTGGTAGATAACGCGTCTGTGTAGAATCATCTCCAAGCTGACTAAAACGGTTATCACCCCAAGCGTATACCTTGCCATCACTCTTTACTGCAAATACGTTACCTACACCACTTGTAATAGATTCGACATCCCGAAGGTTTTGTACTTGTACAGGCTTCATAACCGCAGTTCCATTCCAATCACCTATACCTAGTTGACCATACTGATTACTTCCCCATGTCCAGACCGTTCCATTCTCTTCAAGTGCAATGCTATATCCTTTTCCATCAGCATCGTTAGCGGCAATAATTGTTTTTATATTCTCTATCCCTTTTATTTGTACAGGACTATTTTGTGGATCAGTCGTTCCGTTACCTAACTCACCAGATTTGTTCTCTCCCCATGCCCAGACTGTTCCATCTTTCTTCAAAGCAAGAAAATGTGTTTTCCCATTAACAATAGTTTCTATATCTTTTAGTTCCTTATACGGCTGCGGAGCAGTCTGTTGCTTGTTCTTTTCTTCTGTTGAAAGAACTCCATCTTGTCCGCTTTTCCATACTTCTCCCTGACTTCCAATAAAGAAAGTATGTGCTTTGTTTCCTTGAATATTAACAACCTCATTTTGAATTCTAAAGACTTGTTTCACTGCTTGAGTAAGCTTCTTGCCTGTCTTCGCATAAATTTCGTTTTTTACATGTAGAGTATACGTACGACCTGGTACATAACCACTACTAGGGGGATTTATAATGATTGTCTTGTCTTGGTCTATGATTGATTTAGTAATAGATACATGGTTACCAAATTCATCAGTTACAAATAGGGCACTATCATCTACTGTGTAACGCTCAATGGGAGAATTAAAACGAATAACTAACTTTGTGTTAAAAGGCAGTTTTGTCTTAATGTCCAGACCTGATTCCACCTGTACACTAACCATTGAAAATGCTTCAGACTTAATTTGTTGTGCAGAAGCCATAGGAATATTTGAAGTTACTGCGCCAGAAACCAAACTAATAATTGCAAAGGTCTGAATACAGACTTTTTTCTTATTCATAACTCATACCTCTTTCATCTAAATAATACATTCATTACTATTTTACTCTATGTTAACGTACTTTTAGAAGATATTCGACCTATTTTCTTACAAATGTCATTAGTAAAGTTAAATCCTTCTATACTAGAACTGAATTTAATTTAATAATCTTGATATATGATAACTTTAACTATAAAAGGGGCTGTCCGAAAAGTCATATTTCAACCGAAACCTTGATAAAAGGAAAAGCCAAGAATGCTATTAAATCAACATTCTTGGCTTTTTGCTCTGTGTGCATTTTACGCGTAAAGGAACTTTTTAGACAGCCCCTTTTTACTTACTTCTTTATTGAAATTTTACATTTGTAATATAATAATTACCTGTTCCATTAAAACGGAGCTCAAGATGACCTGTGATTACATTTTCAGTATCTGTCAACCAAGGGAATCGCGCATCAACAATCGTATCCTTCTCAAATGGACTTGTATAGTAGAGATACTGTTCCTGACGATCATTCGTTGAGCTTAATGTGCGCGGGTCCTGGCTTGGCGGTGCGTCCTTAAAGTCGATCACACGTTCACCGTCATAGAGGAACTCGGAGGAATTGGCGGCCAGCGTATATAATGTCAGGTCATTATGCATGATGCGAACGACACCGGTCGCGGTTGCGGCTTCCAGCTTTTTGCCCTGTACGTCCTTATACGGAATGTATGTCGGTACTTTTACCGGCAGCATCGTGTTGAATACTTCCATCTCCACCTTGAATCCGTTGCCAAGGTCTTTACTTGCGAGCTTGTTGTCACGCGACACTTTCATGTCATTTAACGCCATATTGATTTCTTCGACTGTCGGAATGTGTCCTGTTGGTACGGTGCTGCTGGAGCCTTTCGATTTCAACCATTCATTTAACTGCTCATAGGTCGCAATCGCTTTGCCCGGCTTCGGTGTCATATCCTCCTTGTTGTCCTGCGCAAAGGCCGCGGGTGTGAATGCGAGTGAGCATACAACTAATGATAATGCAGTCTTTTTCAACTTCATCTTACATTCCTCCTATGACTCTGTATGTAGCTTGCTAACTTGCTTTTACCCTGAAAGTACTCCCTTAAATCACAGTTTCAGGATATATTTTAAAAATTTACCCAATAAAATCGTACAAAAAAAGACGAGACAACCGCAATCGTACAATTGTCTCGTCCTTTCTATGCTTTTTTACTTACAAAATTTCGCTGTAGGGCATCAATCAGCACGGCCAAACAGACCATGAAAATAAAGAGAATCGGGAAGCAGTAGCGTGCCTGTCCTTCGAATACGAAGTAGATGGCGACAAAGAACGCGCCGTTTAGCACAGGAATGGCGATCAGCGTCGGGGTACGCTCCTGCCTGCGGAAGATGTCCACTATGACACGCTTTGTGAATGCCAAAATATACAGAAAACCTGCGGCACATAAGGCATACACCAGAATGCTGCTGATGCTGAGGAAGGAGCCCATGCTGCGTTCGAACTGCGCCTCATCGAAGGGCTTACCGCTCGCCCTGTGTTCTGCTTTTTCATAGTTTTTCAGCTCATTCATCGCCCACGGACGAAGGTCCCAGGCCCCGGCAAAAAAGGTAGCCTCGACTCTTAGCACACCAAGCTTGATGAATTCAAGCGGATGGCTCAGAATCCAGCGCTTCGCTTCTTGTTTGACCGCTTCACCGCGCCGATAATCATAATGCCCCTTGGACTCTCCCAACTCACGCTTAATGTCTCCGACGACCTCCCTATACGTATCTACTTTCTCCGCCGGCATCCAGCCGCCATCATAGTTAAGATTGTTGTTGTTGATGTAGAGGACGAAGCCGCCATTATAGGAGACGGGGATGAAGGCGCCGAACTTCTCGTAGTTGCGATACGTCCACGGAGCGATAACCGTTGCGGTAACCACAGCCATCACCGCAAAGGAAAGTAGCGTTCGCTTCCTATCCTTGGTGATGAGCCACAGCGTCACCCCGGCAACGATCGGATACACGATGAAGAACGGCTTCGTCAGCGCAGCCAGGCCGATGGCGATGCCGAGCAGCGGCATACGAATGCGCCAGTCAAAGCGGGCGATCTGCAGCCAGACAAGGATGGTAAAAAGAAAGGTAAGCAGCACTTCGGAACCGAGTACGTTCGTATACGCGATGTATGTCGGCAGGAGCGCCATAATCGTATACGCGGTGAGGATGATGGATTTACGTTCTGTTAGGCGAAGCAGAATAAGCAGGAAGATGAGCATGGTGACAGACGATAGCGCGACATTGAACCACTTGCCGATGAGTGGGTCTGGCGCTCCGGCCAGCCGGTAGACGTAGCCGAGCGCCGCAGGATACCCCATGCCCTGATACGCTACGGGTTCGCCGCGCAGCGTAAAGCCCAGATGGTTAAATAGATTGGTCGCAATGATGTTGTATACTTTAAAATCGGAGACCGGTCTGGCCGGAATGTTGAGAATCCACCAGCAGCGAAGCGCCACCCCTGCAGCGGTGATGCATGCAAGGTAGATCCAGCTTGTCCTGCCAAGCCGTGTCCACTCCTCAATCCAACTTCTTCTCTCCAGTATGATGGCTCCCTCCTCTGTTTTTACCAGGGTAGAATGCTTAGGATATAGCCAAGTATCGATCCGAGCACGAGTCCGCCCAGCACTTCGACACTGTTATGTCCCATGCTTTCCCTGAGCTTCTTATGTGTCGGTTCCTTACCGTTCATACGGTTGAGATGCTCGGCATGGCGGCCCACATGACGGCGCAGGCCCATCGCATCGATAATCACAATATACGTAACGGCGACCCCAAGACCGAACATCGGGGTCGCAAATCCGTCATGGAAGCCGATGAACATGACGGTGGTCGTCATGATGGTCGTGTGGTTGCTGGGGAAGCCGCCGTTGCCGATCCGGCTTCTGGCCTCAGAGCCGAAGCGGAAGTAATTGACGCAGAATTTCGTAACTCCTGCTACAAACCAGCCGATAAACGGCGCAAGTGCATACAGCATGCTGTTCTCCTTTTTCTATACAAGTTCAAGCGGAACGCGCTACTAAGAGCACGCCGATAATAATGAGCGCTGTTCCCGCGATTTTGCCTGCCGAGAACTGTTCAGCGAAGAAAAAGAACGAGAACAGCGAGACGATGATGAGTCCAAGACTTGTCATGAGCGGGTAGCCTACGCTGAGCGGAAATCGGGTCAGCGAGTAGCTATAAGCGCCCAGAGCCAAGCCGAATGAGATGACGCCCATCAATAAATACGGGTTGAAAAACAATTTCACAAGCAGATGAGCCCCGCTCTCCATCTCCTGCGCATAGCGGGCAGCCACCTTAAGTAGGATGTTGGCTGCCGCATTCAATACGATGGCGAATGCCAATGCAATCCACTGTATCACAGGTTAAACTCCTTCTCCCTATAGCTTCAGTTTTTTAAAGATTGATTCCGGAACAAGCCGGATGATCAGCATGATCCAGCGCCAGAAGAACGGCGTATACAGCACATTCTTCGATTTGCGGATCGCCTTGTAGATGTCGTCTGCGACCTTCTCCGGCTTGGCGACAAGGAACATGCCTTCCTGTCCATACGTCATCTTCGTATCGACAAAGCCCGGCTTCACGGTCAATACATGCACGCCGGAAGGGCTCAGTCGGTTGCGTAAGCCCTGCAGATAGAGCGCAAGCGCTCCCTTGGATGAGCCGTATGTATAGTTGCTCTGGCGGCCACGATCTCCGGCTACGGATGAGATGGCACAGATCCAGCCTCTCTTCTTCTGCTCGAAGTAGGCGGCAAACAGATTAAGAATGGATACGCAGGACGTGTAGTTCGTGTCAATGGTTCGTTTGGCAATCGCCAGATCGGTCTCGGACGCTTTCTGATCCTCCATATAGCCGTACGCCAAGACGACACCGTCCAACCGGGGAAAGCGGTCCAGGCAGGAGGCGAAGAACGCTTCATGCGTATCAAAGGCAAGCGCATCGAACGGGGCCGGGTACACCTCCACCCGATTGCGAATGGAGAGATCGGTCGCCATCGCTTCCAGCTCGTCCATGCGCCGCCCCGCCAGAATGAGGTGGTGGCCTTCACGCGCCAGCTTGGCAGCGACCGCCTGCGCGATGCCGGATGTAGCTCCTAATACAACAATGTTCATGATTTTTATTCCTCCACGATATGCAGTCTCCGCGCCATTGAGGACGAGAAGACATGATTGGGGTCAATGCGGTTCTTAATCGTCTGGAATTCCTTTAGACGCGGATACATCTGGGCGAAGTGCTCCGGCAGAAGTTCCGAGTCTTTTGCGAGATAGACACGACCGCCATAGCGGATGACCAGCTCGTCTAACTCATGCAGGAACGTAAACAGCGAGTCGTCCTTAATCGGGATATCGAGCGCAAGCGTGTAGCCCTTTTTCGGGAACGACAGCAGGCCCGGATTCTGCTCGCCTGATGTCTTGAGAACCGCCAGGAAAGAAGAACGGTTCGAGCTGCTGAGGCGCTCAAGCATCTGAATCAGCCCTTCGCGGCCTTCCGGCGGGAAGACGGCCTGATACTGGACGAATCCCTTCTTCCCATACATCCGGTTCCACTTGTAGATTGAATCGAGCGGATAGAAGAAGGAATCAAAATACACCGTTTTGCGTACATTTTTGTGGATGCCGTAATACATCGTGTTAAAGGATTTGATCGTGACATTGTTCAGCGCAAAGGACGGGAAGTCGAATGGAACTGCCAACTTCATGCCCTTCTTCAATGTAAGCGGCGCGGTGCCGGACGGAAGAGATGCGGCAGGAGCATAATTCCCTCTCATCAGCACCGAGCGGCCAAGCGAGCTGCCTCGGCCTAGACAATCAATCCAGGCAACGGAGAACTTGTATTTGTCATCGGATTCCGCAAACAGCTCCAGCGCTTTTTCGATGTTGGGCGCTTTCTCGTACAGCACGTCATAATACGCGCTCTCCACCTTCTCCAGTTGAATGCGCGCGCGAAGAATGATGCCGGTTAATCCGATGCCGCCAATGGTCGCCCAGAAAACATCGGGATTGTGTTCACGGGAGCAATACATAATCTCGCCGGAAGCGAGCAATAGGTGAAAATCAAGAATAAACGTCGAGATACAGCCGTCGATGTGATGGTTTTTGCCATGCACGTCATTGGCAATGGCACCGCCAAGCGTGACATACTTCGTCCCAGGAGTTACGGGCAGGAAGTAGCCACGCGGCAGGAATACATGAATGATGTCTTCGAACGTGACGCCCGCCTCGCATTCAAGGATGCCGGTCGCCTCGTCAAAAGACAGAAAGCGGTTGAGCTGCGTTGTCAGCAGCACCCCGCCCTGTTTATTCAATGGGGTATCGCCATAGCTTCTCCCCATTCCAAATGCAATGTAATTAGACTGCTGGCCGGAGCGAAGGATAGCTTCGACATCTCGTCCGTTGTCCGGACGGAACAGGAATACGTCTTCCTTCGGATAATTACCCCAGCCTGCAAGTGTTGTTTTTACCGGTTTTACCATACAGGTACAGCCTTCTTCCTCTTTAATCGATTTAGGAGAAATATTTCAAAATAATAATGACGGACAGTGCATACAAAATAACCGTGAATAGGATGTGCTTGTCCTTAAGCAGCACTTCCTCTGGGCTTCCACCCTTATCCTCCATATGGATAAGGTACAGGTAGCGGAAGATGCCATAGATCACGAGCGGAACGGTTGCCATAAGGTATTGGGTTCTACCTGATGTAAAGGTAAAGAGCGCGTAGCTCATGATGGTCGCTGTCGTAACGATGCTGTTCATCTGATTGAGCAGGTCCTTTGAGTACTTGTCCAATACTTTGCGATGGGAGCCGGTGTTGTTCTCAAGCAGGATCAGCTCATGGCGGCGCTTGCTGATCGCAAGGAAGAGCGCCAGCAGCAGCGTACAGATGAAGAACCACGGCGTCACCGGCACTTCGATGACAAGACCGCCGCCAAGCGCCCGGAAGACGAAGCCAAGCGCGATAATCATCACATCGACAATGACAACATGCTTCAGATGAAGCGAATAGCCAACGTTCATAATGAAGTATACGAGCAGGACCAGACCGAAGAGCGGCTCAAGATACGAAGCCAGCGCAAGGGAGCCTGCCAGCAGCAGCGCACCGAATACGAGAGCGAGATACGGATTCAGCGCCCCGGATGCCATCGGGCGATGCCGCTTCTTCGGATGCTGGCGATCCGCTTCCCGGTCTACAAAGTCATTGAGAATGTAGACGCAGCCGGAAACGAAGGAAAATAAGAAAAACGCAACGGCCGAGCGCACCAGCATCTCGGTATTCACATTGGGAAACGAGAAAATAAGCGCCGCAAACACCAGAAGATTCTTGGTCCACTGCTTGGGGCGCAGCTGCTTGAACAGCAGGACCGGCACACTGGCTTCAATGTGAAGCTTGCCATCTACATTCGTCGGAAGTTGTGAGCCTGACATGAATACACCTCGATACAGAATAATTTACGACTGCGCTGTAATTTCTTTTCTATTCCCATTTCGTAGCCATTCCACACATGTGACGGCACCGATAATAAGCAGGAACAAAAGCGGGAAATTATAGCGCGCCTGCCCTTCAAATACGAAGTGCACGGCAAGGAAAAACAAGAGGTTCACACTCGGAACCAACACCAGATCGGATACGGCAGTACGACGGAAGACGCTCTGTACAAGCGGAGCGACATTTAAAAGGACATACGTCAAGCCAAGTGCGCTCAAAAGCGATATAATCACACCACTTACGGCAATGAATGCATTCATGTTGCGTTCATAGGCCTCAGGACTCCACGGCTGGTTTTCGCCTTTAAAATCAATCATCGCCCAGGCCCGGATGTCCCATGCACCATCGAAAAACATTCCGTTCAGGCGCAGCAGACCAAGCTTAAGGAACGTACCGGGGTTCTCGAGAATCCACCGCTTCCCTTCTTCCTTCAACAACGGGTCCAGCTCATGGGCCAGCTTCTCGCTGCGCTTGCCATCCTGAAGGATTGCATTCATTTTCTGTCTCGTCTCGGGCGAGACAGCGATCTGATTCAGCGGCATCCAGCCGCCTTTTACATTATGATCATTATTATTGACGGCCAATACGTAGCCAGAGTTGTACGAAACGGGAATCAATCTTCCGAATTTCTCATAATTTCGATACGTCCACGGGGCAACAACGGCCGCCATGACAAGACCTGTCACCAGGCCGCAGATGATCGTCTCACGCCAGTGCTTTGTACGCATCCATACGATCAGAGCGCTCAGGACCGGATATGCCAGGAAGAAGGGCTTCGTCAGCGCCGCACCACCAATGGCGATGCCGAGCAGCGGGTACTTCACATACCGTGGCAAGGACGAGACTTGAAGCCAGATCACCGTACAGAAGAGAAACGTTACGAATACTTCCGTACCCAACACATTCGTATAGGCGATATAGTTCGGCAATAGCGCAAGTACCGTATACGCCGGGTAGATGATCGACTTCCGCTTCGTCAGCCGCAGCAGAATAAGCAGGAAGACAAGCATCGTCAGCGAAGAGAAGATCACGTTGAACATCTTGCCGGTCCATATCTCATGGTTGCCCACAAGCCGATAGAAATAGCCAAGCGCCGTCGGATAGCCCATTCCCTGGAAAGCGATCGTCTCACCGAGATAGGTATGCCCACGGTGATAAAAAATGTTCGTTGCGATATCTTGATACGTCTGAAAGTCGTAGATGGGCCGGTTCGGAACCGTCCATACGAAACCGAGACGCAGGGCTATGCCAATGATTGTAACAACACCAATGTAGATCCAGTTCATCTCATTTCCTCTTTCTGTCTATCTGAACGTGTACCATTATATCAGACTACACGAGAGTATGGGCAATCCAAAATTGTTTTTGTCTACTATATATTACTGGTACTTATCGGGATTGTTTTTTTCGTGGTACAATGATGCGGATGACTACACAAGGAGATAAAGAATGAGAAGTCGTAAAGAAACCTATCGAAAGAAAAATCACCGATCCTCCCTGCTGATCTGGCTTACTATCGCACTCTATGCCATCCTCCTGTACCGGACCGCCTGGATTACGGAGGATGCCTATATTACATACCGCACCATCGACAACTTCGTGAACGGCTACGGCCTGACCTGGAATACCGACGAGCGCGTGCAGGTCTATACCCATCCGCTGTGGATGTTCCTTTTGTCAGGGGTGTATGCGGTGTTCGGCAATATGTATTGGACAAGCATCATCTTCTCGATGGTCGTGTCGCTTGCGGTCATCGTCCTTTTCTCTTCACGCATCGCTTCTTCCATACGTACAGCGGCGCTTGGCGTGCTGGTGCTGACATTCTCAAAGGCATTCATGGACTATTCCACCTCGGGGCTGGAGAATCCGCTCACGCACCTGCTGCTTGTCCTATTCTGCGCGCTGTATTTGAAGCGTAAGCCGGATATACGCGGTCTGTTCATGCTCTCGCTGATTGCTGCGCTGGCCATGGTAAACCGAATGGACAGCATTCTGCTGTTCGCCCCGGTGCTTGCCTGGGTGTTCCTTGATACGAAGAACTGGCGGGCCGGGTGGGGAGCCCGTATCTGCGCGGCGGCGCTCGGATTTCTGCCTTTTATTGTGTGGGAGCTTTTCTCGCTCTTTTATTACGGGGTTCCTGTACCGAATACAGCATACGCAAAGCTAAATACAGGGATTGATTCACTTGCGTATGCCAAGCAGGGTCTCTTCTATTTAAAGAATTCGCTGTTCTATGACCCGATTACGCTGCCTGCCATCGTGATTGCCTCGCTCGTGCCGCTGCTCGCACGCGATTGGAAGCGAATTCCGATTGCCGCTGGCGCCATCCTGTATGTGCTGTATGTAATTAAGGTTGGCGGTGATTTCATGAGCGGCCGGTTCATGACCGCCCCGCTGCTCGGTGCCATGATCGCCCTGGTCAGCATGCCACTGACACTTTCACGCAAAATGCTATCGGGTGCAGCCGTCGCCATCGCAGCGGTGAGTCTATTGGCTCCGTATCCTTCGATTGCGAGCGATGCTTCCTACGGCACTGTTCGCAAAGGGTTGATTGATGAACATGGCATCGCGGATGAACGCGCCTTCTATTATCAAGCTGCCGGACTTCTACGCGCGCATGAAGGGGTGAAGCTGCCTGATTCGCCTATGGTGAAGAAGGGGATTGCATGGCAGGACCGCACGCTTTCGCTGGAGAGCCATATCGGATTCTTCGGCTTCTACGGCGGACCGAAGCTTCATATCATTGATTCATTCGCTCTATCTGAGCCGCTGCTGGCACGTCTGCCGATCAGCGAATATCCGAAATGGCGGATCGGCCATTATACGCGGATTATGCCGGAGGGCTACCGGGATACGATCGCTTCCGGCGTAAACCGGATCAAAGACCCGAATCTGGCCGCCTATTATGATAAGCTGTCCTTTATCATTGCAGGAGATCTGTTCAGCATGGAGCGAATCAAAGAAATCTGGAAGCTGAATACCGGACAGTACGATCATCTATTAGCGGCATATAAGGAGCCGAAGCGAGTTACGCTTCCTCTCGCCGATACGCAGAAACCGACCGTTCTTCCGCCCACAGGCGCCGACATCGCGCTTGGACGCATCTCCCATGCGAAGCAGCTATCCATTGAGTTAAGCAACAATGATGATTATTATGTGATCTTCCTAAAAGGGACGATTGAATTAGGGAATACGATGACAAGCGCCAAAGAAGGACCTGCAGATGGCTTGAAGCCTCATCTTGTGGAGGTGCCGAAGCAAGCAATAACAAATGGATACGATCGGATCATAGTTCTGCCGCGCCTGCTGGATGGGCAGAGTGATTTTCATTATAAGGTTGGGTCCTTACAGGTAGAGATACAATGATAAAAAGCAGCCTGCACGATTTGTGCAAGCTGCTTTTCTTTTACCCCTAGCTTCCTTTCTCGATCTCATAGACTTGATTATCGAGCAGGTAGATGTTGATCTTGTCGTTGCGTACGAAGCTATTCAGCAGGGAATCCAGGTTAGGATGACGCGCGAACAGGCTATCCGGCAGATAGTAGCTGCCCTGTGCCGTATAAATACGGTCACGGTATGCGGCATCAAGCTGTTGGAATACGGTCGCAATCTTCTTCAGTACAACAATGTTTCTCAGCCCATTGGAGGCTTCGGAGAGCTGAATCCGGTCACCTGCCTTTAATGCGGTCAAGTTCGTATAGTCGCGGTCGTTGATGCGAATGTTGCTGCCGCTTGGAATGGAGACTTCTGTTACGACCCCGTTGTAATCTTTGATGCGGATTTTGGATGTTTCCGCATTAACCGATACGACTTGTCCGAACGTACTCGGAATGACAGCAAGTGACTTGAGCGTATCGCCGAGATATGTCGCTTTGACGGTATCGCCCTTCTTCACATCTTTCGCCTTCGGATACGGTACACCCGGAATGGTTAACGTAATCTTACCGTCCAGATAGAAGGATCGAGCGTTGCCACGGTCATTCTCCCCGCTCAGGCGTTCAGAGCTTTCATTTACCTCGGTAATGCGGTATACATACGAGCGCTCTACATCAATGTCTGTAATCTTATTGTTGGATACACGCATTGATACATTGTCATTGATACGCAGGTCATCAAGGTCTTCGCCCCGCTCGTCATAAATCACTATATTGGCACTCTTATCTGCTACATATACTTTCGTCTCGCCTGTGGTTAAGCGAACCGTCAACAGCTTTGTATCTGTATCCACGCGCAGGATCTGACCCTTAACACGGTTATCCGCATTGACGTAGACAACTTTGTTGTCCTGGTCAAGCTGTACGGATACGTTCATATCTTTGCGAATATTCGACAGGGTTGGATTGGAGACGTCATCGACAACGAAGCTGGCATTCGCCAGTACTTCATAGCCTACTAGATCCCCTTTCGAGTTTTTCAGCGTGAGAATCCGGTTGCTGGCATCCACTGCAAATACAATACCAGACAGCAGATCATTCTGCTTGCCATCCGGATTGGCAGCACGATTCTTCACCGTGATCGACGTAATGATGTTGTTGTCGACCTTGTATTCCAATTGATCGCCGGAAGCAATGTCGGAGAGAAGCGGTGAGATGACGCCAGGCACGACAAGCACCGCCGCATCAGCAATGCGGTACGATTGAATCGTGTTATTCGCTCCTTGAATCGTCATGAAGCGCTCGCCCGGATAGATCGCCTTCACTGTACCTGTCGTACCGCTAGCAGCCTGCTTGGCCTCTAGCACAATGATCTTGGTCACTATATCTTTTTCTGTCTCGACACGGATGTTATCGCCCTTCATCAAGTCTTCTACCGTCGGGAATCGCTTGTTTTTGTACTCGACATATGTACTGTCATTGAATTTATATGCTTTCATAGCTCCGCTTGCCGTCTTGATCATAAGCAGCTTGCCCGCAGTATCAATGTCATGTACTGCACCTTCCATAGCACTTTCCGCACCTTCATGCAGACGGGTAATGCTTAGGACGCCCCCTGTAGGAGCCAGCGTAACGAAGATCATGTCTCCCCGAAGTAAGTCCTTCAGGCTGCTCGCTGTACCTCCGGCCGCTCCACCGACTGGTGTTTTGCTGTCGACCTGATAGGTTACCAGTTGTCCATCGTCTGTTTTGACGACAAGCATACCTTCTTCTACATACACCTTCTCTACGGTGGCGCTGATGGTCTTATTCGCTTCCGCACCGCTCAACACTTCCACGTAGCGAAGCACGCCGTTTTCCACAATAACCATAAGCTTGGACGACGGCTTGATCTGATCTACACCTACCGCCTTACCATTGGTGTAGAAAGCCGTGTCCTTGGTGAAGGAATACGTGGCAAGCTGATTTGTTTTTGAGCGCTTGAAGCTGATCTTATCTCCTGCGATGCCCTGAACATAGCCGATCTGCACACGGTCATTCTCGATCTCAAGATATTTCTCTGCACCGCTAAGCAGCGCAGCCATCTCCGCTCGGGTGACGGTACGGTTTGGCTTGAAGGAATATCCGTTTTTCTCTGGATAACCAGAAAGCAAGCCGTACTTGCTGGCGGCTTTGACGTAGTTCTCCGCCCACTCCGGGATGGTGGAGCCATCAGTGAATGTGGTCGCTCCATTCTGTGCCGCAATCAGATTTACTTCTGATTCTTTACCGATCATCCGAACGATAAGCTGTGCTACCCATGCTCGTGTAGCCGCCGCATTCGGGTTGAAATTCTTTTCACTTGTGTTTAAGAGTCCCTTTTCAATCGCAAGCGCAATATCACCCTTGGCCCAATCAGGCACTGTATAAGGAATGGTTTTTGTTTTGTATAGCGCTGCCTGTTCGGTCAGCCCCATATTCCGGATGGCAAGCACGACAGCCTGAAGCTGCGTTACCGATTCGTTCGGCCGGAATGTATTGTCCTCGTAACCGGCGATCACATCGCGCAGCGAAAGCTTATTCACGACCTGGGTTGCCCAGTGACTTTGCGCCACATCACGAAAGCCTGCTCCTGGGGCTGCCTGTACGCCAGACGGAATGACAAGTCCGCTTACAGAAAGGACACCAGCAAGTGTCAATGGAATGAACCGCTTCATATGTTTCACGCTCCGATTCTGAAATATGTAATAGTTTAAATATTTTAATAACAAAATACAGCCTGTCTTCACGCGGTGCATGTGAAATACAGGCTGCTTCAGTATACCATTATTTTATATAATCTTCTATATTTTTCTTGCTTGAAATAAGGCGCTGTTCTTGTTCTGCCGCATTTTTCTAAAACGAAGCCAGAAGAGGCAGAAGAGGATGCCGCAGGCAGCTCCAAATCCATCCAGCCATACATCAATCAGCGCTCCGTTGCGACGCGCCGTATACAATTGATGAAGCTCATCTGAGGAGGCATACAGCACAGCGATCAAAAGCGAAAGCAGCGCATTGCGCCACCCGCCTATCTTCAGCGCCCATAAAACGCGGCATAGCAAAAAACCTAACAGGAAATAGCTGATCAGATGCGCGACCTTGCGCACAAAGAATTCCAGAAAGGCAGGTACACCGAGATGAGCGATGCTAATTTCTTTGTTGCCATATACGAAGCTAACGCCGGAAAACCAGCGAATGAAGAAATCCTGATTGACATAGGCGCGCAGCAGCGGTTGGATGTTTTGTTTGTCATAGGGGATAGAGGAAGAAATAAAGATACCCCCGGCAAGCAGGAGGACAGGCAGCCAGATCCACAGTTTTTTCATCGTTTGACTCAGCTCTTTCTAACATTTTTGCTTCCGTACTCATTGTACCGACTCTCTGCACAGAAAAAAAGCCCTGAGACTGATCGCCTCCGAGCCGCCGCATGTATATATTGATTCCTTTATTGATGCTTGATGTGGAAGATTTCTTTCTCATGCTCCCATAGCTTCGAGTCATGGAATTTTAAAGCTGCCTTAATATCCTGTACATCCTCTTTCATCTCATAGATCGCCTGTCTGTTCTCCTTCACTTCCTGCTTCACTTCCGCAAACTGGCGCTGCATTTCCTGCTCAATAGAATGCATACGCTGCTCAAGAGCGTGGACACGTTGATCAAGAGAAGTCACCTTCTGATCAAGAGCTGTTATGGCATCGAGAATCTTATGCAAAAGCTCATTTTCCATCTTTTCTCCCCCCTTCTATATCCTTTTTTACTTTCGTGCTGCGATGTACATGTATTTGAAAAGACACTCGTCCTACTCAAGAGTGTTGATGATCCAATACGATCTAGAGTAGAACATCACCACACCATGCCCCAAACAGGCGTCGGTTCGTCTCCCACACAGCAGCATAGAGGGCCGCTTTTTGCCCCTAGCCAGTCGGGACTGCAAAACATCTGGGTAGAATGCGAGAAGGGAGACAATTGCCGTCCTCTTTCGCCTGGCCGGGGCAACCGCTTGGAAAGGTAGACGAAAAGCCTTGTTTGTGTCCTGTTGTGATGTTCTTTTTCTCTCGGAGTCATCAACACTCTTGGTATCCATAGATGGATAGATAAGCAATCGGTGTGTTATTATGCTTGTTTCCTCTTATTATATCTTCATTTATGCCGGCTGTCTGCCTGTTCATATCGAGGCACAAAAAAACCTGCAGGCTCGCTGTCTCCCGCAGGTTTTGGATTATTTATATTCCTTGTCTGTTGTCATCTGTTTAATTCTGCGTGCTGTATCAAGCAGCGGCTTCTTCTGACCGACCCAGCCGATCAGCTCAGCCATGAGCTGCAGGACGAGCAGCAGCACGCCAAGAATCGTGAATGCGCCCCATAGATAAGACTGGTAAAACACAATGGCCGATGTGGCAAACAGAATGCTGAGCCCGTAGATAGCAAGAACGGCTCCACGGTGGGATAATCCGGCTGCCAGCAGGCAATGGTGCAGATGTTCTTTGTCTGCGACAGATATCGGCTTCTTATTGAGATAGCGGCGCAGGATCGCAAAGATCGTATCCGAAAGCGGTACGCCAAGAATAAGAATCGGAATAATGAACGCAAATAGCGTTACGTTCTTAAAGCCCATGATGGAAAGTGCCGCCAGGTTAAACCCTAAGAACAGCGCCCCTGTATCCCCCATAAAGATCTTCGCTGGGTGAAAATTGTAGCGCAAAAACCCCATGACGCCGCCCAATAAGATGACACAGTATAAGGCGACAACCGCATTTCCCATGATTAATGCCATGAACATCATCGCAGCAATCGCAATGCCGGAGACACCGGCTGCAAGTCCGTCAAGTCCATCAATTAAATTGACCGCATTCGTAATCCCGACAATCCAGAAGACGGTAAATACAATCGAAATCCATGCCCATTCAAAGTTTAGGATACCCTCAAACGGCAGGTTTATAAATTCAATGCGTAAGCCATAATACACAACAACGGCAGCAGCTGCAAGCTGACCGAGAAGCTTTAGCTTCGGAGATAGCTCGAATCGGTCATCCAACGCGCCAACCAGCACGATGATGGTACCGCCGAGGAAGATTCCGAGAGCCTGGTTCCCATCAATCCCCTGTTGTTCTAAGAACCCAGGGAACAGCAGCCAGTAACCCAGCGTAAATCCCGCATAGATGGCCAGTCCCCCCATGCGAGGCATCAACCGCTGATGGACTTTGCGATGGTTGGGCTTATCCACAGCGCCAATATAGATGGCGAATTTCTTCACAAGAGGTGTAGCAACGAGTGTCACGACGAGTGAAAGAATAAACCCGTATACATAAATCTCCATGTTTCCTCTCCTTAACGTTTCATCGTTTTTCTTGCTTTATTGTCTGCGTAGAATGACCTGGTTCCATAATACGGATAATGCGAATGTCGGCAGGAGCAGCTGCCGTCTCCACCGCTTCGGCTGTGACAGCAGCCGGTAGAGCCACTCAAGGTTAAGCTTCTGCCAGAAAACCGGTGCGCGCTTGACTCTGCCTGAGAGCACGTCAAGACTGCCGCCTACACCGATCGCCAGATTGACCGGAAGATCGGCAAGATGCCGTGCGATCCATTCTTCCTGTCGTGGCGCGCCCAGTGCTACAAACAATAAATGCGGTCGTTCTCGTCGTATATGCTCGATGATTCGTTTTTCTTCTTCTTCTGTGAAATACCCATCAAAATGCCCGCTGTAACAGGCATGTGGATATTGTTTTTTTAGTGTCTCCGCAGCACCTGCACAGGATTCAGGCGAAGCTCCTACAAGTACGTATTTCCATCCGTACATATCAGCCTGCGCCATCAACGCATGAAGCAGCTCGTACCCTGCCACACGCTCGGGCAGCGGCTTGCCAATCCAGCGAGACGCGAGAACGACGCCGATTCCATCCGGTGTGATCACGTTGGCACCATGCAGCAGTTCCATATAAGAAGGGCTCTGTCTTCCCATCATTACGATTTCAGGGTTGGCTGTTACGACATGCGTCTGTGTATTCTCCTGAATGCGGCGGGTAAGTATATCGACCGTCTCCTTGCGTGATGCGCATAAAAACGGTACACCGAGAATGTTGACCCGCTGTTGAGTGTCCATACTTGTCTTCATCCATTTCCAACTTTCATAGTTTACATACACTAAGACGGTACAACCTATCCTGAGGTTGCACCGCCTCCATTTTATATCAGATCGTCCAAAACCTCAAATATAAATAAACCTTTTTTCTTGACAAAATCTCTTACATTTCGTCGAACTACGTGTGCTGCTTGATCGGTGCCGCCGGAATGCCGACGGCTGTGCAGCGGGCAGGCAGTGATCTTGTGACGACCGCTCCGGCACCCGTAATCGTATAGGCGCCAATCTCCATACCGGGAATAACCGCCGTTCCGGTCCCTGTCTGTACACCTTCACGAATGGTCACATTACCGGAGAGATTCGTTCCCGGCAGAATGGCCGCATAGTCTTCGATGATACAGTCATGACCTACTGTACAGCCGTAATTAATAATAACATGGCTTCCGATTGTAATATTGGTGGTAACGATGCTGCCTGCGCAGATCATCGTGCCTTCACCAATCGTGTTCTCATCTCCATATACGGCGCTCGGATGAATCAGCGTGGCGAATCGGATGGTTGGCTGCAGCTTTTTTACTTGCGCTACTGCTTTTTTCTTGCCCTGCGGGTGGCTAAATCCGCAGATAACATACATATCCTTATATTCATCCTCTGCAAGCAGCTCGGTTGCACCCAACACTTGAAACCCGTTGCGGATTTCACCGTGAATGGCTTCATTGTCATCAATATAGCCAAGAAGTTCCCACTCAGGTTGAACCTTATTAATATCTTTGATCAACTGGGCGGTCTCCCGGCCATGTCCGCCGGCACCCAGAATGGCGATTCGCTTCATCATGCCACATGTGCCTCCTTATGTATATGTCCTATTATACAAGGTATGTAAAGAAGAAAATCTTATTTATTTATTAAAAAAGTATGAAGAAGATAAGAAGGAAGCTGGCAAACCAAAAAATCCTCTGCCGACATGCGTCGACAGAGGGAGTATGTACCCTAACTGCACACTAAAGCGCAGCAACCAGCTTATCAATCTTCGTCTTCATCATCGTCATCGTCGTCCCGATCCTTGTCTTTTCCTTTATTTTTGTCTTTGTCCTTATCTTTGTCTCCCGGCTTGTATTTATCATCATCGTCGTCCTTATCCTTATCGTTTGGCTTCTCTTTATCAGCTTCAACCGTAACGAGTAGCTGCCCCACTTCGATGCCTTTTACTTTTGCAGACACGACAGTCACTCCCGCCTTGTGAGCGCGAAGATTTCCTTTCTCATCGACAGTGGCAACGTCCGGATCAGAAGAGGACCATTCGATGCCGGAGCGGATTGTGAAATAGCCCGGGAAGTCTACCTTTAAAGTTAGCTGCTTCACCTTGCCCGGTGTAAACTTGCCTGGCTGAAGTATCAACTGCGTGTTATTGCGGGCAAAAGCCTGTACAAAAATAGCGACAACTTCGTAATTCGGATCAAACTCCCGTACGATTCGTTTGCGAATCGCAATCACATCTTCTGTCGTAATGCCGATTCCCGCTAATTTTGTCGCTAATTTTTTGAACTCACCATGCTTCATCATCCGTGCAATCGAGTCGCTAATGATGCTGTCTAACGGCTTATTAACATTGAGCATGTGATTCATAACCACTTCAGCTAGAACCTGCTTTTGCAGCATGCTTGCAAATTTCAGCAGATCTTCTTGCTTGAACTCAGTGCCGAAGATTTTCTGCCATGTGCCGTAATGATTTTTCTTAAAGGCAGCAAGCGCCTCCTTTTTATCTTCCGGTGTATACAGCAGGACGACTGCATCGCGCAGCATAGCGGATGCCTCTTCCGCTTTTACCCCTTTGGCTTTTAACTTCTCTACGGCTTTCGGATTCTGTAGAATCTCATCGCGCCAGAAGGCAAGTGGCTTCGCTTTAATTTCTTCGCGCAGTTGAGCTAATCTCGCTTTCTCTTCCGGAGTCAACGAGTAGAAGATTTCGAGTGCCTTATCCTTGTAGCGGTCAATCTGATGTGATTGGGACGAATTCCAGTTGACGGCTGCCATAGACGGAGCAGCTGATGACTGGGTGGGAAAAAGAACAGCCGCAGACGGCAGAGCGACACTAAGGGCGGCAACGGAAGAAATAATGCGACGGGAATGCTTCAGCTTCATACGAAATCCTCTCCTTCATCATATAGATAGTTATATGGGATAGAAAGAAAGCACACGCAGCATGCGTCTTCTCGCTGTTTTTCCACTACGCGTGCCTCTTCCTTCTTCCATCAGCAGGTGTGTTATTTCGCGTCTTGTGCGAGACTGTACACCTTATGAATGAGCACAGCTGCCTGCGCACGGTTGGCCGTCTCCCTTGGTCCAAAGACGCCTCCATTCATACCTGTCATGACCTTCTTCTCTACCAGCGCGGCGATGTCTTTTTGCGCCCAAGAAGAGATGCGGGATTTGTCTTTGAATTGTGTTAGCGACTCTTTCTTTTGGTCATCGCCTTGGGCAAGCAGCTTGGCCGCTTCCATCGCCCGAGCAGTCATGGACGCCATCTGTTCACGGGTGATCGGTGCCTGCGGATCGAATTTCGTCTTGCTGACTCCGCTCACAATGCCCAGCTTTGCAGCAACCGCCACATCAAGCGCGAACCAATCGTTCTCCTTCACATCCGTAAATCCGGGGTATGGTGCACCGTCGACTTTCGTGTTCAGTTGAAGCGCCTGTACAAGAAGATGCGTGTATTGGGCGCGAGTCACCTGGCTCATCGGTACAAATTTGTCTTTGCTCATCCCTGTGATGATGCCTTCTGAAGCGAGGGTCTGAATGGCGTCTTTAGCCCACGGCACCTTTTCAATATCCACAAAGCTCGGAGTCGGCTTCGTACCCTTCTCCGGGTCCGCCGGCATCGTTACAGGCGGAGTCGGGGTCGGCTGCTTTGGTGTATCCGGTGTGGCTGGCGGCGTTACTGGTGTAGGATTGTTCTGAATCTCATCCTTTGCCTTCAGCGCATCATCGAGTGTAATATTGGACTGCTCTACTTCCTTCTTCAGTTCTTGATATTTCTGTGGTTCTACCGTCTCGCGCAGGGCATCTTCTGCTACCTGTTCGAGCGGCTTGTCCGGTGACGTAAGCATATCCATCATGGCCTTTTCCTTAAGCGCCTGCTGCTCCTGTGGTGTCAGCTGCTTAAGCAGCTCCTTCATTTTTTCCGTCTTATCCTGATCCATTGCAGACGTGGTTGTATTCTCAGCCGCTTGTACAGGGGATGCGAGCGCCCCTGCCGCTGGCAGCATGACCGATGCCGATAACAAAGAGATAGCCAACTTCCGACGTAATCCATTATTTTTCTTCATTTCTTCATCCTCCCAAGTATGAATTATCAGAAAAACACAGCGAAAAAGAGAAGCGGGACGTCCCGCTCTTTAATTTATGAAAAACGGCAGAAAAAGCTTGATGCACAGCCTTCCCTTACCGGATTTCTCTATTCTCATCTATTCATACCGCAGCGCTTCAATCGGTGGAATGCGTACTGCGCGAAGAGCTGGAATGATACCGAACAAAAGGCCCGCTCCGATGGCGAAAACAACCGTATACCCTATCATCTCAAAGGGAATGGCATTCGGTAGAATTGGAAAATAATGATGAATCCAATACATCGCTCCATATGTTGCCGCAAGTCCCGCGAGCGCGCCGATTACACTCAGGAATACGGCCTCAACTAGAAACTGGCTCATGATATGCCAGGACCTGGCCCCTACAGCCTTGCGGATGCCAATTTCGCGTGTCCGCTCCTTTACCGTTAACAGCATGACATTCATAATTCCGATGCCACCGACAAGAAAAGCAATACTTGTAATCGCAAGCGTAATGACGCCGGCAAGATCCATCACCGTATTAATCATATGGACCGCTTCCTCCGCTTTTACGAGGTTGAAGTCTGTCTTGCCGTGGTTCGTACCGATGACACGGCTGATCTGCTTCTCTACCTGCGGCACATTCTCTGCTTTCTTGGCGGTAAAGAAGAGAAGTGAAGCATGCTCAGTGTTGCCTACTTTCTCTACTACATGATACGGTGCATACACACGATCATTGATATTAAAGCCAAACATCTGTTTCTCATCGAGAATGCCGATAATCTTGAACTCTTCTCTGTTCACTTTTACGGTTTTGCCAACGGTGGGCTTGTCGCCGAATACATTCTTCTTAATATTGGAGCCAAGGACGATCACATGCTTTTTCTTATCCATCTCCTGCTGTGTAAAAAAGCGACCTTCCTTCATCTTCACATCAAGTACTGGCGGCAAATCCGGCGATGTACCGGTGAAAATCATGTCATAGCCTTTTTTCTCATGAATGAGCGCACCCATGACTTCATTCTGCGGCGCAGCTTTGTCTATCGCCTTTACCTGCTTTTTTACATCCATTGCATCCTTATATGTTAAGGTGCTTGAGGATGGGGCAAATGAAGCAAAATCGGATAGACCGCTATCCATAGCCTTCTTATTCATAAGCTTGCCAGGCACAACGGTGATCTGTTGAGCGCCAAGACCGGAGAACTGTGCGAGCAAACTTTGGTTGAAATTATATAACACAGACATCAGTGAAATAACGAGAAAGGCGGCAACAGCGACACCAAGCAGCGCAAGGAAGGAGCGGCCCCGATACATCCAAATGCCGCGCAGCGCCATCCCTATATTGCGAAAGATCATCCGAGACTCACCCCTCTGTCAACTGCCTCACCATACGGAATGAGCCTGCGGTCGCGCACATATAAGATCCGATCCGCGATCTGCGCCAATTCGTGGTCGTGTGTAACCAGCATAATGGTACGACCCTGCTCATGAAGCTGCTTAAAGATCGTGACCACCTCCTGCTTCGAGGCCATATCCAGGTTACCGGTCGGTTCATCGGCTAGTACAAGGGTCGGTGACGTAACGATCGCACGGGCAATCGCCACCTTCTGCTTCTGCCCGCCGGATAAGTTAGTCGGCACGTCCCGCTTGCGTGCAAGCATCCCAACCATATCGAGCGCCTCATCCACCCGCCTACGCCGCTCCCGACCGGACATGCGAGCATACTGCAGCGGTAAGGCTACATTCTCGCCTACCGTCAAGCGCGGCACCAGCATGAACTGCTGGAAGACAAAGCCGATATGCCGATTGCGAAGAGCCGCAAGCTTACCGCCTCTATATCTCGTCACATCACTGCCCGACAGCAGGTATTCACCAGCATCGGGCTTATCTAGCAGTCCAAGGACATTAAGCAGCGTTGACTTTCCCGAGCCGGAAGGTCCCAAGATAGAGACGAATTCACCCGTCTCTACCGTCAGGTTCACCCTATCAAGCACAGTCATTCTCTCTCGTCCGTCCTTATAATGCCGGGAGATTCCTCTCAGCTCAATCATACCTAGATACATCCTCCATGAACGGTTTCAGCTGGAATACGATATCTTCTACAATGTCACGTGTCTCTACCATATTCAGTTGTTCACCCTTCTCGTAAATATCGAGCAGGATATCGGTTAAAATTTTCTGGTCGAGTCCTCTGTCTTCCGTCTTCGTTATCAACAGATATCAACTCCCGTTACTTTTCAGCGCTCAGCGCTACTTCAAGCTTCAGCCTCTTCACAACAGCTTCCGCTTCACGCTGCCGATGCTTGGCTTCTTCTAGATCGGCTGCTGGCAGCTGGTATGTCGGCACGATGTCTTTGAGCATCGCTTTAAGGTGCTCCGGCTCTACCGGCATATAATTATTCGAAGCAGCCTGCTCTAACTTCTCAAGCTTGGACATAAATTCTTTTACTGAGAAGAAGGATGGCTTGCCGATGAAAATCCTGTCGTGCGTTGTTCCTGCTGTTCCTTCCTCTGACGTAAGCAACTCTTCATATAATTTCTCACCTGGACGCATGCCCGTATATTCAATGCGAATATCTTGGTCGGGTTCAAGTCCAGACAAACGGATAAGATCGTGTGCCAGCTTGGCAATCTTCACCGGCTCACCCATATCAAGTACGAACGTCTCTCCGCCTTCAGCGATAGCACCTGCTTGAATAACAAGCTGGACAGCTTCCGGAATCGTCATGAAATAGCGAACCATCTCAGGATGCGTCACCGTCACCGGGCCGCCTTCCTTGATTTGCTGCTTGAATATCGGAATTACGCTGCCGCGGCTTCCCAATACGTTACCGAACCGAACCGCAACGAATTTGGTCGTACTGCGTCGGTTTAAGCTCTGAACGATCATCTCCGCAATCCGCTTTGTCGTTCCCATTACGCTCGTCGGATTAACGGCTTTATCTGTTGAGATCATGACAAAGCGTTCGACACCAAATAAATTGGCGCATTGTGCTACATTCTTCGTTCCGATGACATTGTTTTTAATCGCTTCCGCCGGATTTCTCTCCATCAACGGCACATGCTTATGTGCAGCAGCATGGAAGACAACGGCTGGACGATGCTGGTCGAACACTTCAACCATGCGCTGTCGATCCTGCACATCGGCGATAATCGTCTCATACGAAAGCTGCGGAAACTTACGCTTTAGCTCATTCTCAATCGCATAAATACTGTTCTCCCCATGTCCAAGCAACAGAAGCTTCTCCGGTTCAAATCCGGCAATCTGACGTGATAATTCAGACCCGATGGAGCCACCGGCGCCTGTAACCAGCACCGTCTTCTTCGTGACATATTCAGCCATGCGATTCAGATCTACCGCCACCGGATCACGGCCCAGCAGATCCTCGACATTTACATCACGAATCGTATTAATGGATACATTGCCGTGAATTACGTCGCTTACACGCGGCAGGATCTTAATATGTGCTGCTGTTTTCTTGCATATCTTAATCACGTTGGCCGTGTCCGTCTTGGCAGCGGACGGGAGCGCCAAAATAATCGTATCGATGCCTAAGCGTTTAACGATGCCTGGAATATCACGGCGCGTCCCCACGACAGGCAGACCGCCCACTTCCATATACAGCTTCGTCGGATCATCATCAATGAACGCCACCGGATATAATGTCGTATCAGGGAAATGCTTTAACTCTTTTGCCACAAGCGTACCTGCATCCCCTGCCCCTACAATGAGCGCTTTCTTATGGTGCGGCTGGATTTTTACCTGATTGCCGCGCACGATGCGCCAGATTAGGCGGGAGCCGGCAATACCGATGGTTGTCGTCATCCATGATAGAAGAAATATGGATAACGGAATGATAACAGTCGTACTAAATGCACGCACCGTAAAATACAAGACCAGACTTACCGCAAGCGCAATGGTCGTGGTGCGAATGATCAGCACCAATTCGCCGATGCTTGCATACTTCCATACCCTGCGGTACAGATTGGAGAGATAGAACACCGCGCAGGTCACAAGCCAGATCAAGCCCATCGCATATGGCATACCATTCCAGAATGGTTCGGGAATCTGCGCTTCAAAACGGAGCAGGTAGCTGATAAATACCGAACACAGTACGATAAACGAATCGACTGCAAGCAACAATGTCATTCTTTGAGAATACTTCATGCCGCTTCACCTCCGTTATTTTTCACATACGACTTGAAGTGCACGCTTTACGCCTGCAATTACACGTTCCTGTTCTTCTTCCGTCAGATTCGAGCCGGAAGGTAGGCACAATCCATTCACAAACAGCTCGTCCGAGACACTATGATAGGCCGCATGCGGATAGTACTTGCATTGTGCAAACAGCGGCTGCAGATGAAGCGGCTTCCATACCGGACGCGCTTCAATATTCTCTGCCGCAAGTGCGTCAACGATCTGTACCGCGCTCACTCCGGCCTGCTTCTCATCTACTGTCAACGCTGTCAGCCAACGTGTCATAAAGCCTTCTTCTGCTTCCGGCATGAAAGCAAAGCCAGGCAATTCCGCAAGCGCAGCCTGGTAGCGGTCAAATACCGCCCGGCGCGCCCGAATGCGCTCATCAAGAACCTGAAGCTGACCGCGGCCAACTCCGGCTAAGATATTGCTCATGCGGTAGTTATAGCCCATCTCGCTATGCTGATAATGCCGCGCTTGATCGCGGGCTTGCGTAGCCCAAAACCGCGCCTTATCAAGAGCGTCCGTATCATCGGAGACGAGCATGCCGCCACCCGATGTGGAGATGATTTTGTTTCCGTTAAAGGAATACACCCCGAACGCACCAAATGTACCGCTGGCTTTTCCTTTGTACGTAGCACCTAACGATTCCGCCGCATCCTCGATCACCGGCACACCGTAGCGGTCGCAGATGGCGAGCAGCGGGTCCATATTCGCGCTTTGACCGTACAGATTCACAACGATGACTGCCTTTGGTAGCTGTCCGTCCATCTCTGCGTCCTGCATGGCGCGCTCTAGTGCGATCTCTGACATATTCCATGTATCAGGCTCTGAGTCAATAAAGACAGGAGTCGCCCCTTGATACAAAATCGGATTCGCGCTGGCGATGAATGTCAAACTGGAGCAGAACACCGTATCTCCAGGTCCTACGTCCAACAGACGCAGTGCCAGATGAATACCTGCCGTTCCGGAACTGAGCGCCAATGCGCCCTTTGTGCCGACATATGCGGCAATCTCATGCTCGAATGCATCCACATTCGGCCCAAGCGGCGCAATCCAATTACTTGTAAACGCCTCTGCCACATATTTTTGTTCTTGGGTCCCCATATGCGGCGGCGATAGTAAAATTCGTTTATTCATAGCTCTATGCCCTTCTTTCGCTCATGTTTGATGCGCTTGTCTCCTGCCCCATAAATTTCGTTGTCGTCGCATGCCCTTCTTTGCTGACGCCTTCGGAGCGAAGCACCTTATAGAAAGTCATCCATAAGATCTTAAGGTCAAGGAAGAACGATTGATTCTCGACATACCACACATCAAGCTCGAATTTTTCTTCCCAACTGATATTATTGCGTCCATTGACCTGCGCCCAACCCGTGATACCTGGTCGCACTTCGTGACGACGCGCCTGACGCGGCGTATACCGTGGCAGATATTCCATCAGCAGCGGACGCGGTCCAACCAGACTAATATCTCCCTTGACGACATTAAACAACTGCGGCAGCTCATCAAGACTCAGCTTCCGCAGCAGGCGGCCAAACCGTGTCAGCCGAATATCATCCGGCAGCAGCTCTCCGTGCTCGTCCCTCTCATCCGTCATTGTGCGAAACTTATAGATATAAAACGGCTGACCGTATAAGCCAGGACGCTTCTGCTTGAACAGAACCGGCGAGCCTAGCTTTCGCCGTACCAACCAGGCAGTAATCGCAATGACAGGCAGCGTAATGGTCAGCAGAGAAAGCGAGCATACAAGATCAAACGTCCGTTTTACCATGTGTCTCACTCCTATTTCTTGTACATCCTGCCTATTCTTGATTGCGCAGCAGCTGATCGGACGGTACATCGCGCAGCTTCTTCGCCGGGATGCCGACTACAAGCTCTTCCTGCTTCACATCGCGCGTGACAATGCTGCCTGCTGCAACGGTTCCGTCTTCTTCAATCGTGATACCCGGCAGCGTAATGGCATTCGCACCGATGCGGCCGCCGTCCTTCACAGTTACACCCTTCATCTTGCCAAAGCGTTCCTTGCTGCGAGCCATATAATTATCGTTGCTCGTTACGACGCACGGAGCGACGAACACGTAATTGCCCAGCGTAGAATAGGCCGTAATATAGCAATTCGTCTCCAACTTGCATTTCTGCCCGATCGTGCAGTCATTCTCTATCGCCACGCCGCGTCCGACAATCGTTCTCTCGCCTACCGTGACACGCTCGCGAATCGTTGCGAGATCAGCGACGAATACGTCATTCTCAAGCACCGCACCAGCATAAATAATCGAGGACGTCCCAATGGTACAGCCGTCACCGATAACGACCGGCGGATTCTGCTTTACCTCTTTTAATACAGAGTTCTTTGCTTTTGTCGGCTGCTTACCGATAATGGCATTGTCTTGGATAATAACGTTGTCGCCGATAACACTTCCAGCGTAGATGATTACGTTGTGGCCGATCGTCACATTGTTTCCTAACGCGACCGTATCTTCAATAATGGTGTTCTTTCCGAATAGTACATTCATGCGTTATACTCCTCCTCATCGTAGGGTCAGACATTGATTCTCTTTTATACGGGTACAGCACGTACGCTGCGCTCCGGGATATCCTCTTCAATTACATCCATCAGGCGGAATGCGAGCTTCTTCCACGCATGGTTATTCTCCACATAGGCTCGCCCCTTCTCTCCCATCTCCTGAAGCGCTTGCCGGTTTAGAGAGAGGAATTGCAGCGCATCCGCCATCTGCTGCGCATCATTTACCTTGATGCCTGCACCGGATGTCTCAATCGGCGTCTCCTCAAGCTGGCAGAGCAGCACGGTGGGAAGAGAGGCCGCCATGTAGTCATACATCTTATTTAGACTGAAGCCCCACTTGTAGATTTCCGCATCCTGCATCGAGATGACACCAACATCAGAACGCAGCAAAATCGTAGGGATCTCTTCTTTTTTGACCGGCGGCACGAACGTAATGTTCGTCAGCTTCTCCTGTCTCGCCCGTTCAATCAAGCGCTGCTTTTCCGGGCCGTGGCCGACCATGACAAAATGGATGGCGCTGTTCTTCTGCAGCAGTCCCGCCGCATCCAATACCGGGTCGAGATGATTGGCAATGCCGTGCGCTCCGGTATACGTGACGACCAGCTTGCCCTTCAGAGAAGCGAAGACCCGCTCTAGATCATTAGAGAGAAGCGTATCTGTTTCATAGCGTTCCAGATCAGCCCCGTTCGGCAGATAGACGACCTTTTCGGCATCGAAGCCCTGTTGGGCCACATACCGATCCGCCTTATCGAACAGGACGATGATGCGCTTGGCATTTCTATATAAAAAGTGCTCCAGCTTCCGCAGCATCCATACAGCCGGATTGCGGTCTGACACTTTGCCTAAGTCAATCAGCGTTTGCGGCCAGAGGTCGCGTTCTTCAAAATAAAATGTGCACTTATACTTGCGGGCTAGCATGCAGCCAACCAGTGCAGCCAGCGGATGCATGAGTGTGCCGATGATAAGATCTGGCGTCTCCTCCCGCTTTTTGCCAAGCATGTAGGACTGCACCGTATAGCTCAGCATGTTGGCGACACGGCGCCAGTCATTGCGCTGATATTCCGGGGTCTTAATCCAGACGAAGCGGACACCGTTATATGTCTCTTCCTTCCACTTCTTATCCGGTTCCGGAATGTAGCGTTCTTTGCGCTCCTGATGGGAGAAAGAAGAGGCAAAAATCGTTACGTTATAATTGCGTTTTACAAGCTCTCTTGCCAAGTCATAGTGACGTGTGCCTCCGCTTGCGCCGGGCGCAATCGCGTAGTGGTTGAAAATCCAAATGTTCATGTCTTTTCTCTCCCCCTTTCTCCGTAAAAACCTTACTGGGATGATGCGCGCTTCTGCAGCGGCAGCGAACGCCCCAAGTCGGATTCGAAGCCTTCGTATAAAGCGATAAGCTTCTTGGCCTCCATTTCCCAACTGTATTTCTGTTCGATGGCACGGCGGCCGTTATCCCCCATCCGCTTTGCTTCCTTCGGATGATCAACAAGGTACTGAATGGCTTCTGCAATTTGCTTCTCATCGAGCGGATCTACACAGATGCCGCATTCATTACCTGTAACAATGTCACGCCAGAGCGGAAAATCGGAAGCGATCACCGGAATGCCCGCAGCCATGTATTCAAACATCTTTACAGGCAGCGCATCTTTATAATTGATGATCGGGTGCAATGTAACCAATCCGGCCACACCTCGTCCTAGAATCTGCTGAACTTCCTCCCTGCTTACATGCCCGAATTCACTGACCTGCTGCCAACCTGGAAGCTTCGTCGTCTCCTGGCGCAGCGATTCTGGAATAAACTTCCCGGCAAGCAGAAGCTTGGCGTCTGTATGATCCATTGCTTTGACCATTTCCTGAATACCGCGCTTTACGCTGATCCCGCCCACATATGTGACGGCACGCTCTTTACGGGACCAGTCCTGATCGGGCTTGATGAATTCAGCGAGCAGCGGATAGTTGTTAACATATAACGAATGGCAGCCAATACGGGCAAACCGCTTGCTGATGAATGGCGTAGCCGCTGCAATCGCATCAAACTTCTTCGCCGCAAAATTCTCGAACGCTTCAAAAGAGCGGGAGATCGTCTTGCGCAGCGGCGCCGGAATCCAATACTTCGAGAGGATCTGGCGCGGCACGTCCTCATGCACGTCATAGACAACTTTTTTGCCTTTCATCTTGAGCAGAATGCCGACCGGAAGAAGTTCCGGGTCATGGAAGTGATACGCGTCCGCATTGATCGCAAGCGCCTTGCGGTATACGGCACGCACCGTCTTCGTCATCCGGTTCAATCTGCCCCGCCCGCGCTCAATCGCATGGAAGCGAACACCGTTATGCACGCCTTCAGGTGCGTCCGGAGCGATGAGGTGCGTCTCATACCCGGCACCCGCAAGCGAGCTGCACTCCTTCGTGAAAATCCTCGTATCCATCGGCGGATGGACGGATGTGAGATGGCAGATTACAAGATTTCTCATAAGTCACGCTCCGTAATTTTGTCATTCTCTAACTGCGGCCGCGGTCAATGCGGCCTTTGTTCTCTCCGGTTTGAGAGAAGCATCGACTTCTCTCTTTTCTTGCCTGTCTTTTCCTCTCTTCTTCACGCTTGGCAGGATGAATGCCAGAACCACCGCTAACAAAATACCGTGGGTGAGAAGTGTGGTCAGAAGAGCTGAGTTGGATAGTGCGAACGCCGGAATACCGAGAATAAGACATTTGATTTGGTAATCCAGGTGACGGGTGATACTATCAAACACCCATAACACCACAGCTAGGATCATGGTGAATACGAAAATACCCATGTAGCCGAAGTTGGCGTAGCTATCCGCCCATAGATTCGCGTTTGCCGCTAAGGATTCACTGCCCATATATTGATATCCGATCAAATACACCGGCTTCAGTGTATAGGGATAGTCGATAAAACTTTTGAAAATGCTGTGTGCCAGATGCACCTGCGGATTGTTCGAGAAAAACTCGAAATAGTTACCTGTCAGAAGCCCCGGTGTTAAAATCAACCGGCGCACAAATAAGGAGACAAGCACCATATCATCAAGAAGCGAATCTGCAATCACACATAACACGGTAAAAATGGATGCGCCGTACAACATGCTCGTACCAAATCCGCTTTTCCTGCGGTTTAAGAGAATGAGCAGCACGATATTTAGCAGCAGCGAGAAGAAAATACTCTTCTGCCCGGTAATAGAGAAGATCACCAGTTGACCGGCCAGACCCGCAGCCACTAGTCCTGGCTTGCGCATAACGAGCCCATACGCCATGACCAGCGGATTGATGACGCCTGCCTGCCAGGCAATCGCGTAAGAGACAGCACCACCACCGCTCTCCTTGTACTTCTCCCGCACATCATACACATCGGCTAATCCCGCGAGATCGAACCGAATGCCATACGTGCCGATAATCAGCGCATAGAACACGGCGCTAACCAGCGCAAGCCCAAGCCAGAAAAGAAGGGGCGGCAGCTCTAAGCGACGGATTGGCAAATATGGCAGGCGTGTAGAGACGCCGAGTATGGCGAAAGCACCGAGCAGTGACAATGAGAATGCGACAAGCTTCTCTGTCTCGATTGTCAGTGTGTAGAACGGGATGATCGATGCCGGGATATACACCAGCACATATAAAATCCAATACACGACCTGCGAGGGACGTTCTACCTTCACCGGCATCCACAGCGCAGGCAGTGATGCGGCCGTAAAGCCAAGGATGAGAAGCGGCGCAGACGTCGGATAGTAGACATACCCCATATACGCGAAGGCCGGTGAAACCAAGTCAATATATACCCAAGTCAACAGGCCTCCATAGATCAAAGCGCCGAGCAGCAGAATGATTTTACTCTTGATGTTGTTCATGCTGTATTCCCTTTTTGGAATGTTGGATCACGGCATACGCGGATAGGAAGAACAGCACCACATAGCAGACGAACATGCCTGCACCATAGATCAGAATCGCCTCACGAGCCGGAAGCTTCAACACAGCCGATAGAACCAGTCCGCCAATAATAATGACAAAGCGGAAAATATCCCAGGCAAGCTGTATTCCCTGCCGCTCCAGCATGTTCAATGTCTGTGAGAGCGGCACGACGACGAACTGGGCGATAAAGCCAAGCGCCATAATCTGAATGTAAACGCCTGCCTCTTCCCATGCTGCACCGAAGACCAACTCGAATACCCAGGGCGCTACAAGCGCTAGGGCGCCGATTGGAAGCCCGCCGAACAAAAGCAGCTTGCCTGCGGCCTTGAAATACAGCTTGCGAAGCGCATGCGGATTCTCTCTGGCCAAGCGGGCTGATTCACCGAAGAACACTTGGGCGACCGATTGACCGACCATGGTCATCGGCGCTCCGACAACCCGCTGCACAAGCGCGTAGAATCCACCGATCTGTGCGCCGAAAAACGCAACAAGCAAAAGCGGCGGAAGCTGTAATCCAGCGCTGTTGAACAGCGAGGAAAAACTGGTCAGCAGCGGAAAGCGTTTATAGCGTATAGCCATCTCCTTCATACGGGAAGCAGATACGCCCTTCAGCGCCTCCTTATCGGTCTTAAAGACATTGCGTGCCAATGTGCCGCTGCCGCCAACGCGACCGATCGCGTCACCGAGCAAAAGGCCCAGCGGCCGCCAGGCCATCAGGCCGCAAATAATCTGGGTAATGACCTGCGCTGTACTCTGCCTTACCTTTGTTGCAGCGACTCGGCCGAACTCGCGCTTGCGCACGGACCAGTAATTCAAGATTTGGTAGAGTCCGACACCAAACACACTGCAGGGAAGCAGCCAGAGATACGGTCTAAGTGCAGGAGCGCCGACAGACTGTACCAGCCCATCCCCAAACAGCCAGACACAAAGGCTGACAAGTGCGGTCATTCCAATCAGCATAAGCAGCGATAGAACCATGATATTTGCCGCATCTTCTTCTTTATCCGGTAGAAGAATGGCCAGTTCATAACGCAAGGATGCTACCACTGCCAAAACAGAAAGCAGGGAAGCATATACGGCCAGTGTCCCGAAATCTTCGGGATGATACATCCGGGTGAGAAGCGGCGAGACCGCTACGACCAGCAACTGGGCGAATGCGGTGCCACCGGTGAGTACAAGTACATTGCGGATAAATGATTTTCCGGAGAAAAACTTCTTCATCCGCACTACGATTCCAACATTTCCAAGCAAAGGACTTATCTTCACTCCTTTCTTCCCGTTAATCCTCAAGCTTCACTTCGATTCCGTTCGATAAACTCATCAGAAGCTCACGGAGCTGCATCTGCTGCTGGATGGAAGCCTGCTTGCGCGGCGCATCCGGCTCATTATAGATACCTGCCACACTTGCAATACTCGGCAACTGGCGCGACATCGTAGCATATACGTCGCGAATGCGATCCGTATCAAGAAATGTCCACCAGCCAAGCAGAAGCGTTCCGGAAAGCTCATACGGTCCATATCCGTTATTTGCTCCTAAGCTCTGGTAGCCCCAGCGATATATGCCGTTGCGTCCGTCAATGAAATTCGTGGTTCGATAAGCTGGGAAATCACGGCTTGGTTTAATTAACGCATGCTCATAAAACTGCTTTTCCATTCCTTTACGCAGCGATTCATAGAACGTGCGCTGTGTTGATTTTTTCTCATGCGCTTGAGATAAACTCAAAAGCCAGAGCGGAAAGCGGTGACTATGTGAGGTATCCCAGGCAATATCCTTGACAGGAGCCGGCTTCATACCCGGTTTCTTCTCTCGGCGCCCGGCATACAAATAATCAGGATGATCAGACCATACGCCCGGCTGGAACACCCAGCGGCCGCCGCCTCTGAATTTTACACTCTTGCGAAATGCTTTATCCGCTACCGTGATCACATCAGTTACTACCGGTGATTCCACCGCACCGCCGAATGTCTCACGCTCATACGTCCGCAAATCGGCAGCAATCGCAAAGAGAAATAATTCCTCATCCGTAATGGCTTTATGATAATTCTTCGATGTCTTCGCATCCGAAAGCTTCCACATGACGCGTTCTTTCATGCCGCCCGCAAACGGCTTATGCTCCCAATGCCATGCCGCCTCCTTCTTCCACAACCTCTCGACTTCGTGATACAGAATCGTAGGCATATACGAAGGAATCAGTTCTTGTCTGCCTGATTGGGAGGCTAAAACAAGAAAACGGCTGGAAAGATATAAGTACTGCAGCCTCCCCAGCCTGTCCTCCACCTTCTTGTCCTGAGCACTTGCTTCGAATTGGGGAAGTTCGCGGGCAAAATGCCCGGCGAACTCTTGCTGCCAATTCTTTTCGTTTAACGTAAACGCCGCATGCAGCGGAACCATCATCAATTGCCCCGCGTCATACATCTCCTGACCCGTTGTAAATGTGCGTCCTAGATACGACGTTACAGATTCCTCCCACATCTCCTTCTGCCTGCTGTTAGCACCCGGCGAGTACCACCAGGAATATAAGGTGCTGAAAAGGAAGAAGGCAGCAAGGCAGATGAGAAGGATGTTGGCCCAACCAGCTCGTTTTATCCATAAGCCTCTGATGATACTCCCTCAATTCCTTACAGAATTTCGTAGAGGCTCGGCTTCGCTTTGTCTTTGAGCGCATTGCGCGTGTCAAGAACCACGGAAGCGGAACGACCGATTAAATCGTAATCAAATGCAGTATGGTCGGTTGTCAAAAGGACGATATCCGCTTTCTCTAGTGGTTCGGCTCCAAGCTCTACAGCATTGTATTCTTTTCCGCGACGCTTGAAAGATGGGATGTGCGGATCACTATAAACAATTGTGGCTCCCTTTTCTTCCAGAATGTCGATAATGTTTAGCACCGGAGACTCGCGAATGTCATTGATATCTTTCTTGTACGCCACACCTAAGAGATATACCGTTGAACCTTTGAGCGGCTTCGCTTCCTTGTTCAGCATATTGGCGGCACGCTCAACGACAAATTCCGGCATGCTGTTATTGATTTCACCTGCCAGTTCGATGAGGCGCGTATGGTAATTGTATTCACGCGCTTTCCATGTCAGGTAGAACGGATCAATCGGGATGCAGTGCCCGCCAAGTCCCGGCCCTGGATAGAAGGCCATGAATCCATACGGCTTTGTCTTAGCTGCATCAATCATCTCCCAGACATCAATGCCCATCTTATTGCAGAGGATTGCCATCTCATTGGCCAGTGCGATGTTAATATGGCGGAATGTATTTTCATAGATTTTCTCAAGCTCAGCAATGGCCGGACTTGATACTTCATGTACATCGCCTTCAAGTACGGAACGGTACATGGAGGCGGCAACCTTGGTGCAATCCGGTGTTACGCCACCGACAACTTTTGGTGTATTTTTTGTATTGAAGTGCTTATTACCCGGATCGACACGTTCCGGCGAATAGGCGAGGAAGAAGTCTTTGCCGCATACCAGACCGGATTCTTCAAAGATCGGCTTTAGCAGCTCTTCGGTCGTACCCGGATATGTTGTGCTCTCAAGCACGATCAACATGCCCGGATGCAGATATTTGGCGATTTCACGCGCAGACGATTCTACATAGCTCGTATCCGGCTGCTGATACGTATCCAGCGGTGTCGGTACGCAGATTGCCATCGCATCTACTTCGCTGATGAATGAATAATCTGATGTTGCGCGCAGCTTCTGCTGCTGTACGATATCACGCAGATCCGCATCAACAACATCCCCGATGTAATTGACGCCGTCATTGACCATCTCTACCTTGCTTGCCTGTACATCAAAGCCGATTACGCTGTAGCCGGCTTTTGCTTTTTCTACTGCGAGCGGGAGGCCAACGTAGCCTAAGCCGACTACGCCGATCACCGCGGTTTTCTGCTCGATTTTCTCAATGAGCTGTTCTGCTAATGAAGATACGACTGCTGTTGATGGAGTCATACTCTCTCTCCCTTCTTTTCGAAAAATTCACGGACAACTGAGATAACATATTCCTGATCGTCAAGGGCAAGCTCCGGATACAGCGGCAGCGCCATCGTACCAAGAGCGGCTTTCTCTGATTCTGCTA
>NZ_JBFTXJ020000024.1 GCF_041379945.2 Aneurinibacillus sp. REN35
CGTTTATCCTGTTATTCATTGTGGTGCTGGCCTTATTTGTGATCTTCCCGCAGCTTTCTCTCTGGCTGCCGAATATGATGGAATAGTATAAAAAAGAGTAAAAAAGACGAGGAAGCGTGAAGCCCTCGTCTTTTTTACTTTATTTAAGTATAGATAGAATGTAGGACAAAAAACTTAGCAAAATGATATCAATTCCAGCTAAAATAAGTACGGTAACAGTAGTCTGCAGTAAAAACGGATTTGCATCAAGCTGTCTTTTGGCCGGTGTGAGCACCGACAAGGCTAGACCTATTCCGATTAATACGGTAACCCATTGCAGGAGTAGGAGCAGCGAGCCATATGAAGTGAATGAAGTGAAGAAAGAGAAGACAGCAAGCAATAGCGAACATAAAACGAGGAAAAGACTGATGAAGGTTCTAGCGGATACTTTTTTTTCTATTACATCCACACGAGCCATGAGACAAATGCCCCCTTTTATAACATGAAATTTTTCCTCTTTTACATTACCCCTTTATTTGGTGATATAAAACAGATTATGGTAGTGTTTTATAAGGGTCTGCGGCAGGTATAAAGGAGGGGAGAAGGGTGAGGGGAGTCACAAGGTTCTTTTTTATCGCAGGGATCATAACGATCATCCGGTTTTACCTTGGCAGCAATTCTATTAGTTTTCTATGGTTTTTTATCTTATATTTTCCCTTTATTAATTGGAGCGTATATTGGACCATGCTCGCTGTACGAGCTGGAATAAACAAATTGGCAGGAGAAGAGAGAATAAGCGTAGCAGGAGTACGGCGCTTTTATACATGGTACCTGCATGCGCCGGGGGGATGTGTAGTGGCTGAGGTTATCTATCAGGGGTATGTATATAATCAGTAGATGGAAAGGTAGAAGAATAAGGGGGAGGATCTGCTGCCCAATTCTACAATGAATAATCCGGGGCAGCAAATCCTCAATGAGATTCCTTGTTATTCGGAGACAGCAGTGTCCTCTTTTTTGGCTGCTACGCCTGCAGTCAGACAGAAACGCATAGCCTCCTCTACAGGCGTATCGATGAATTCCACGATGTCACGTGGATATAAGCGCAACTCTCCGCTTACCTGCAGCGCATGTGGCACATAGACCGCAATATAGTCGTTACGGAGATAAAAAGCAGTGACGTCCTCTGTAGTAAGAAAGCCGATCCGCTTGCCACCATCTTCATGTGTAACGAGAACAACCTGCGAGAAAGCCCGCTTCTCACCAATCAATGAATGGATGGTATCTTTGATCATGCTGTAGACGGTTTTTAAACCGGGAAAGCGCGTAATCAACTGCTCGGTCCAGGCAAGCAGCTTACGGCTAAGCCAGAGTTGGCTTATAAACCCAATAAGAATCAGCAGAACTATTGTAACAACCACGCCTAATCCTGTAAAAGACGGCAGATTCATAGACAGCAGAATCTGCTTGCCTGCGCTATCTACCAATTGAAAGAGATAAATCAGGATGTATAGTGTAATACCAATCGGGGCCACAACCAATAGCCCATTTAAAAACCATGTCACCAATCGCTTCATGCGATACAAACGCTCCTTTACGCAGCAAATTCATTTCTCCAAGACACTATATCACCTTTTTATGAAATACATGTCAAGAAAATGAAGAAGTCTTTTGCAATTTTGTAGGTATGAATACCTTCATGCTGTATAATGAAAGAATCATAGACCGTTCGTAGGAAAGAGCATGAAGGAGAGAGACGTATGCGCCATGTAAGTTTAGAATATTTAGAAGCCGGACAAACTCTGGCAAAAAGCATCTATGCCAGTGATGGCCGAACGCTGCTGAATAAGGGCGTATTGCTGACGCCTGGGATGGTAAATAAGCTCCACCGTATTGGTGTGACAATGGTATACATACAAGATGATCGCTTTGAAGACGTTCAAATTGAAGAAGCAGTTTCAGAAGAGACCCGACGCGAAACAATTTCAAGGGTCGCAGGCGTGCTTGAATGTGTGCAGGAGGGCAAGGATTTTGATACGTCTGCTATCTCCAAGACAATGACCAAGATTATTGATGAGCTTCTGCTTCAGAAAGATGTTTTGCTAAATCTAGATGACATTCGGACGAAGGATAATCACCTGTTCATTCATTCGCTCAATGTGTGTATCATGTCTACTGTGATTGGAATCAACCTGGGCTACAATGCTACGAAGCTTAAAGAGCTGGCGCTTGGCTCATTGCTGCATGATATCGGAAAGGTGATCAAAAATACCGATGATCCGCTTAAGCGTTATACGCAAGAGGGCAATCATCATGCGTGGATTGGGTTTAACGTACTCCGCAAGCGTCACGAGCTGAGCTTGGCAAGCGCCCATATCTCTCTGCAGCATCATGAACATGTGGATGGAACGGGAGAGCCGCGCCGCTTAAAAGGAACGGATATTCATGAGTATGCCAAAATCGTAGCTGTGACAAACTTCTATGATAATCTGATCTCGCCGTTTACACCTGAACCTACCATGCTCCCGTATCAGGCGAGCGAGTATTTGATGGGATTGGCAGGCAAAAAATTCGACCATGATATAGTCATCCGCTTTCTGCGCTCCATCGCTCTTTATCCGACCGGCAGCTCAGTGCAGCTTAGTACCGGAGAGATTGGTGTCGTAGTGAGTCAGCACAAAGGGCTTCCCTCTCGGCCGGTCGTACGTATTTTTAAGGAGATGCATACGTCTGCCCGTGGCAAATTCGATTATGAACATACGGAAGTGACAGAGGTTGACCTGGCAAAAGCAACCACCTTATTTATTGATTCCATCTTAAAGTCATAAGAGTAATATCAGCCATCGCCGGTATTGTGCGGTGGTTTTTATATTTACAAATATGCGTTTTCTTTCTATAATTTTCAGAAAATATAAAAACTGTATGGAGATGAGAAAAAGATGAGCGACATGGTTATCGACATCAAAAATGTAAGCTGGAAACGTGAGAAGACATACATATTAAAAGATATTACATGGCAGGTACGGCAGGGTGAGCATTGGGCCATTATGGGGCTGAATGGCTCGGGGAAGACATCGCTGCTTAATATTATTAACGGCTATATGTGGCCGACTGTAGGTCAAGTAAGCGTATTGGGGAAAAGGTTCGGCGAGTATGACCTGCGCAAGCTGCGTCAATCCATCGGTTGGGTCAGTTCTTCCATGCAGGAGAAGCTCTATAAAAATGAAACGGTAGAGAACATTGTGTTGAGTGGACAAGTGGCGTCTATGGGTCTGCTCTATGAAAAACCGGAAGCAGAATCATACGAGAAAGCGAATGAATTGCTTATACAGATGGGGTGTCAGGGAATGGAGAACCGCACATATGAGACCTTCTCGCAAGGAGAGCGGCAGCGCGTCTTAATTGCGCGAGCTTTAATGGCGTCACCGAAGCTATTGATTCTCGATGAGCCGGCGACAGGACTGGATATTTTTGCACGGGAGCAGCTGCTTACGCGCATTCAGGAGATGGGGAATCAGCCTGGTGGACCGACGCTTATCTACGTATCGCATCATATCGAGGAAGTCGTTCCGATCTTTGAACATGTGCTCTTATTAAAGAGTGGAGAGATTTACGGGGCAGGCTCTACACAGGAGTGGATGACAACAGACAACCTGTCGGCGTTTTTTGGCACGAATGTTGATGTTACGTGGCGCAATCGTCGTGCGTTTATGCAGATGGTATAGAGTTGAAGAAGAGAGGGAGAGATGGATGGGGACAAAGCATGGCGTAAACGATGAAATCGTTGTAGAACTGAGAAAAATCATTGATGCTGATCGGGTGACGGTCAATCAAACGATGCGAGAGCAGCATAGTAGAGATGAGTCCTATCATCTGCCTAAGCTGCCGGATGTAGTGGTGTTTCCAAAGAATACGGCAGAAGTGAGCCGAATTGTCGAATGGGCGAACGAACATCGTGTGTCTGTAACTCCGTTTGGCATAGGCTCCGGCCTAGAGGGACAGGCAATACCTCAGGAGGGCGGCATTTCGCTTGATTTTCAACTGATGAATCAAGTTATTGAAATACGGCCGCAGGACTTCTTAGTGCGTGTGCAGCCGGGGGTTACGCGTATGCAGTTGAACAAGGAGTTAAAAAAGTACGGTCTTTTCTTCTCTGTTGATCCGGGAGCGGATGCTACGCTGGGCGGTATGGCCGCTACGAATGCAAGCGGGACAACATCCGTGCGCTACGGTATCATGCGCGATCAGGTACGCGAGCTTGAAGTGGTCATAGCTGATGGCAGGATCATCCGTGTGGGCAGTATGGCGGCTAAATCATCGTCAGGATACCATCTAAGCGGGATGTTTGTCGGCTCGGAAGGAACGCTCGGCATATTTACAGAACTCACGCTTCGTTTATACGGCATTCCAGAAGCGTCGGTGACAGCCAGAGCCAGCTTCCCTTCCGTATCAGAAGCAGTACAGGCGGCGTGTGCTATCATGGGTGCCGGGATTCCGGTGGCACGGATGGAGCTGGTGGATGGCATCTCCATTGCACAGGTCAATGTGTACAAAGGAACGAATTACCCAGCGCATGCGACATTGTTTTTTGAGTTTCACGGAAATGAAGCAGGACTTGCTCATGATCTAACGTTTGCCCAAGAGATCGTACAGGAATACGGCAGCGTAGATTTTATATCGGAGACGGATTCGCTAAGACAGGCGGAGTTATGGGAAGCGCGCCACCATCTCGCCTACGCGTTTATGCACGCTTATCCCGGTAAAAAGGCGATAACGACAGATGTCTGCCTGCCGCTATCTGAACTTGCAGAGGCGATTGAGCATGCAAGAAAGCGAATTGAAGAGAGCGAGCTGATCGGAGGCATCGTGGGACACGTAGGGGACGGGAATTTTCACTCCTTGCTAATGGTTGATCCACAATGTACCAAAGAACGAGAAGAAGCGGAGGCGATCAATGCAGCGATCGTAGATTATGCTCTATGCAGAGGCGGAACCTGCACAGGGGAACATGGGGTAGGGCTGGGAAAAGCAAAGTATCAGCGCAAGGAACACGGCGCTGCTTTGGATGTTATGTATGCGATGAAGCGTACACTTGATCCCAACAATATTTTAAATCCCGGGAAGATTTTTGTCTTTTAAAGCGGTGCAGGATTAGTGTATAATTAATTATCAGAAAAATAAAAACGTTAGAAAAAGGGGAAGTTATATGAAAAAGAGAATGCGGCTCGTAAGTTTGGGGTTCTTATTGCTGTGTGTGCTTCTGGCAGCTTGTAGCAGCACCAAAACATCGTCTGACCAACAGCAAAAGCAAGCAAGCGGTGAGCAGAGCGCAGGACAGACCAACAAAGATAAGGTAAGTATAGGCATCACACAGATTATTGAGCATCCTGCTCTTGATGCCGCCCGCGAAGGCTTCATTCAGGCATTGAAAGAAAACGGATATGCTGATGCCGATATTGAATACACGTCTGCGCAGGGAGATCCGAGTACGGTTGCAACGATTGCACAGAAATTTGCAGCGGATAAGAAAGACGCCATTCTGGCGATCTCGACACCAAGCGCTCAGGCAATGGTGAAGGCTACGCAGAATACAGACATTCCGGTATTCTTTACTGCTATTACCGATCCAATCAGCGCGAAACTGGTGGACAACTTGGAGAAGCCGGGCAAGAATATTACCGGTTATTCTGATACGCATCCTCAAACGATTGACAAGCTGGTTGCATTGATTAAAGAATTAAAGCCAGAGACGAAGAATGTAGGAATTATTTATAACTCTGGTGAAGCCAACTCAGTAGTCAACGTGGAAAACGCGAGAAAAGCACTTGAAGCAAATGGAATGAAGGCGGTCGAGGTAAACGCCAGCAACACGACGGAAGTGAAGCAGGCGGCAGAATCATTGATCGGCAAGGCAGATGTAATCTATGTGCCAAAGGACAATACAGCCGTAGCAGCGCTAAAAACCATCGTACAAGTAGCAGAGAAGCATAAGATTATGATGTTCGCAGGGGAGATGGATTCCGTTCGTAATGGCGCATTCGCAGGTTTTGGAGCGGACTACCATGACCTTGGCTATCAAACGGGCATGATGGCGGTAAAAGTGCTGAAGGGCGAAGCGAAAGCGGGAGATCTTGCAATAGGCTTCCCGAAAGATCTGAAGCTTGGTGTTAATAAAGAAGCGGCTGCTAATGAAGGCATTGATATAGAGAAAATCAAGCCAATCATTGAGAAGTATAACCCGGTTTATTACGAAAAAACAGAGAAGAAATAATTTGCACGCATAAAAGAAAAAGAGTACTTGATATGCGCTTCGTATTTGTGAAGCGCAGCATCGAGTACTCTTTTTTGATTCGTACACATTAGAAATCAATTTTGAATTTCAAGAATCCGGCTTGGCGCAGCGATTCATAAATAATTACAAGCGCTGGTCCGAGAATAAGACCAACAAATCCTAGGATCTGGAAGCCGATATAGAGACTGACCAATGCGGCCAGCGCACTGATTCCTAGACTTGAACCGAGAATTTTTGGCTCAATGGAGCGTCGGATGACAGTAATTGCTACAAAGAGGATAATCAATCCGATTGCAAGCCGTGAATCGCCGGTAGCAAAGCTGTATACTGCCCACGGAACAAGAAACGATCCTGTGCCGAGGATTGGCAGGATATCCACGATAACGATCAATAAGGAAAGCACCAGTGCATATTTGACTCCAAGAATCATTAGACCAATCAGCGCCAGAATATAAGTAAGCAGACTCAAGATAACTTGCGCGCGTAGAAAGCCCACGGTTGCCCGAAATAACTGGGTCATAACCAGCTCGATCTTCTCCCGTGCTGAGGGAGTGAACAGGTTCAAAAAGTTGCGGTGCAGCCGAGGTAAGTCAAGACTAATCAGGAACAGTGCGACCATGTAAATGATACTGATGATAAGCAGTCCAGGAATGGTTGCAACTCCGCCCAGTACGACTTTTGTGATGGTGGTCGCTGCATTCGTTGCTGAAGTCTTCAGCGCAGTTACGACATCATGAATTGTCGTCTCTGTGGTAAATGGCAGGGAGACAGCATATGCTTCCCATTTCCACATATAATGTTCTAGGAATGCCATCACCTTTGCAGAGAATGCGGGAAGTTTCTCCGACAACTCCACACTTTGTACAATGAGAATGGAACCGAGCCGGTATCCGCCAAGAACGAACACAGCAAAAAACATGATGAATGTTAATGTAACAGCCACCAAGCGGCTCGCATTCAATGTGCGAATGAGCGCCTTGACAATCGGTTCAAGAAAAATTGCGGTGAGCAATGCCAAAATAAACGGGATGGCATACGGAATAATGAACACCGCGAGGGCCAATACTACCAGCCACAAAAGCGTCTTGCGAACAGTCGCCATATCTTCTACTCCACTTCGTTTAGTTTCTCTGGTCTCCAATCTTTCACGCCGTTGTCTTCGATGATCCCTAATATGACGTCAGAGATGTCAGGGTCTATCATTAGCTTATCCTGCAATCGAAACTTAATATCATCCGCATCTGCAAGCGAAAGTCCGGGACGCAGCTCTACGTAGCCTTCTACATGATAGAAACGACCTTCCTGGACAATGCGCAGACGGTTGATATCCGTTACACTTTCATCTTGTAAAAGCAGGTTAGCCACCTTCTCTTCGATGTAGCGGGGAGCTGCTACGCCAATTAGGCCGACCATATTATCATAGCCGACACGGAATGCTACGCCGATCATGAGGAAACCAATAATAATTGTAGCAATTCCATCGAATTCTTTAAAGGGTGTAATTTGACTAATAATGATAGCAATGAGTGCAAGCGTTGCGCCAAGCGTTGCCACAAGGTCTTCATAGAATACGAGCCGAGTGGGTGGAGCAGCTCGCTTGACATTCTTAAATGCAGAAGGGAAGATCGCCATGCCTGTAGCGCCGGAGCGGGTTTCTTTTGCAATTTCCTTCATGGCCTTGATCAGAATGTATCCATCTGTTCCTACAGCAGCAAGCAGGATAATCATATTGAGCCAGAAATGTGTCGCTTGTGCTGGATTATGGAATAAATGCCATCCTTCCAGAATGGTTTCGTATGCCATGATGGTTACCACAATGACGGCGATCATACAGAAAATATTGATAACGCGACCAAAGCCGGTGGGAAAGCGACGTGTAGGAGAGCGTTCAGCAAGCACGCTCCCTGTAAAAACAAAGCCTTGGTTGATCGCATCCGCAACAGAGTGCATTGTGGTAGCGAACATCGTTCCGCTTCCGCTGTATGCGGCTGCTACGCCTTTAACGACAGCTAAGCCCGTATTGCCGACTGCAGCCGAAGCAGAAGTCATGTTTCCTTTTTTAATCAATTGCCAGACAGAACTCACTACTATTTCCTCCTCTCGAGATATCCTTCATCTTTATTCTTTACCCATAAAGTGGAACGTCCACTAATCAGATGCATGTTCTATGTTCTTATCGAATTTTTTGTGTGCAGTAAAAATAAATCCGTCCCATAGTCGCTGCATTTGCAACAAACCATAGGACGGATTCATTGTTCGGTTATTTCTTGACCCAGTCTCCCTCATCGTTTTTTTCATATTTTTGTTTAACCGCGCTCCATGCCACTTTAAAGGCAGTCTCTTCTTTATCGTATTCCTTTGTCGCAGAGTTGAATGCCTCTTTAAAAATTTCTTGGGCATGGGAAGGTAGGTTATCTTTCACGCTATCTGGTAATTCTCGTTTAGAACGATAAGGCATATAAACACATCCTTTCCGTACGATAAAATTACCCGTTTTGGTTATTTTAAAAACAGCGGCAGGCAAACGGAGGGAATGCTGTTATAATGAACATGGATGTTTTATTACTACAAGAGGTGTATAAATACATGAAGCCACAAGCACATACAAGCATGCAGGATTTTTTGGCGAGAGCCGAGCGAATGGGCATTAAAGTACAGATTCGCTCCGACAATCTAGATACGCTCTTCGGTAAACAAGAATCGCATAAGAGACGAGAAGCGAGACCGCATGCTGTAAAATTATTTACACATAATGACACGGATGGGGTAAGCTGCGGCATTTTGGGAAAGCTGGCTTTCGGGGATGATATCCAGATTGATTACTCAAACTATGATGATATCAATGATAAAATTGGAAAGTTTCTCACGCTTCATCTTGATAAGTATGATCGGGTATTCATTACCGATATTTCTGTCAATGAAGAAATCGCTGCTGAGATTGAACGGTTAAATGCACATATTAGGCAGAAGTTTGTTCTTCTTGATCATCATCAGACAGCAGATTGGCTTAACAAGTATGAGTGGGCAAAGGTGAATGTCGAGCGGAACGGAGTAAGGGAGAGCGGTACGACGCTCCTCTATGAATATCTGGTGCAGTCCGGCTTTCTTCAGGCAGACGAAGCGCTGGGACGGTATGTGGAGTTGGTGCGGCAGTATGATACGTGGGACTGGAAGGAGAATGGAAACCTTCATGCGAAGCGGTTGAATGATCTGTTCTATATTCTTGGACGTGACCGCTTTTTCCGGCGTTTTACAGAGGATTATTCTCCTGATTTTACAGAAACGGAATCCCTCCTGCTTGAGATGGAGCAGGAGAAAATTGAGAAATACATAAAGGGAAAATCCAAAGATATTACTGTGCTGGATGTTCATGAATATCGGGCTGGTGTCGTATTTGCTGAACAGTACATTTCCGAGTTGGGCAATGCGCTTGCGGAGATGAATCCGGAGCTTGATTTTATTGCGATTGTTAATATGTCGCGTGTCATCAGCTACCGCACGGTGAAAGAAGACCTTAACCTTGGCGAGGTCGCCGCCTTCTTTGGGGGTGGAGGTCATGCGAAGGCGGCAGGCAGCCCGGTGCCAAAGGAAGTGCGGGAGACGGTTACCCGCATGCTGTTTTCATCTCGTGTCGTTTCGCGATAAACAAAAGCGTGGCGGCCGCTTACATGCGGCTTCCGCGCTTTTGTTGTATAGTATCGAGTTTGTTGCCGAGTCGGGTGAATAGATCACGATTGCGCTCCGCATGTGTATGGCTGCAGAAGGCATGATAATCAATGCGTGATACGTATTGGACCAAGCGCAGACCTGCATAAAGAAAAGCGAGCGTCGATCCGAATGCGAAGCTTACTCCATAGGCATCATATCCGTATGGAAGCATCATCAAGGAAAGAGTTGCATTACAGGCGAAGAAGAATGCTGCACTGCGCCACGCTCCCTTCCGATCTTCAAAGTATAACAGCAGAAGAAGCAGAATAAGCAGGATGCCATTAGCGAAAGCGCCTATGGCTGCGAAGCGGAACAGTGTGATGAACTCTTCGCTAACATGGAGAATGGGCTTTGCATAGCCGGCAACCAGAATAATAAAAAGGGTAAATAAACCTTGGACACGCAGCAAACGCTCCATTTCATACCTAAGCACCTGCAGCATGCTAGCTTTAGCCTGCTTGATCTGATGCAAAGTTCCTCCGTTATTTACATAGCTGAAGAAAATGCGGTATCGTTCGTAAAATCTCGTCTCGATGAAGACGACAAAAATCGTTAATGTAGGCACGATGGTTATGTACGCCCAGAATACCGCACTGTCATATGCGGTATGAAACCTAAAGACCCCGTCTTCTCCAGCACCTTCTCCAAACCATATGATCCAATTGCATACCCAGATTCCCAAGTTATAGAGAAGCCCTGTCCAAAATAAAGACGGATACCGGTCAAAATATGCAAGGAACGCAAATTGCTTTTTCATGTCGCGCGCAGGAAAGGTAAGCAGCAACGCATAGAATAGAGCAAATAGTGTAAGCATCATACCAATGGAAAAGCCGCTCAGCAGTCCAAACGCCTGCGTATGCTCACCGATCGAGAGCGGCAGACCGTCCCGGACAAACCAGAGAGCAAGCGCAACAGAGACGAGGCTTCCGCCAAGAAATGCATAGGCAATGGACTGATAATATTTTGCTGCCGTTAGAAAAATCATCAGAATCCAGATCAGTGTAATGGAGATGAATAGGCAGAAGGCGACCAGCTTATACAAAAACGGCAAGGAAGAAAACGATAGAAAGATGAAAGCACATACCGCCGCCAGCAGGCAGACAATTTTGGTAACGCCAAGAAAAGTGGAAAAAACGTCGTTGCTTTGTTTCTCGTATAGCAAATCCGCGATATAGCGGGTAACTACAAGCTGTAATCCTCCCGTAAGAATAAGCGAAAAAATGAAGCTATAGGACACCGTAAGCAGGAATAGCTGCCGCTCTGCAAAGGTGATGAATGTAAAGCGGCCCAACAGCCACTGCAGCAGTGCGATGGATACGACCACAGTGAGCCAGGGACCGGCAGTTACCAGCCCAGCATAGCCGTATGCCTTGATACGGGAGGAGAAATAATCTTCTTTAAATAGGTTTTGCAGGCGAAAGCCGATCCCGGCCATATTGTTTCCCCCTTTGCGCATACAGTGTTCGATAACTATCGATCATTTGCTTTATCTGGTAGTGCGCTTCCACGCGACGTCGTCCATTCGCTCCGAAGCGCTTTGCTTCTGAGCGATGTTCATACAGCCACCGACACTTTTCTGCCAGCAGGGCGGCATTAACCGGGGGGACGACCCAACCGGCGGGGCCGAAGACATCATCACCTGCTCCATATATCAGTTCAGAACAAGCCCCCACATCCGTAACTACCCAGGGAAGGCCCGCAGCCATGCCTTCGAGCACGGAGAGCGGCTGGCCTTCTGATATGCTGCTGAGCACCAGGATATCGAAGGAAGGCAGAAACGAGGCGATATCCACGTTGCCTACGAGGAAGACGCGTTCCCCAATTCCTAGCGAATCAATAAGCTGTATACATTCAAGGTAATAGTCCTCGCTCTCATCGGTTGGACCCATAATGGTTAACTCAAAAGGTATGCCCTCATCCTGCATAATTTTTGCTGCATATAGCATTGTTTTAATGTCTTTAATTGGTACAATACGAGCAATCATACCGATGGTGAATATGTCACTATCCGGCTTCGCTTCAATGCGGCTGTAAGCATGATAGTCAATTCCGTTGGCGATAATTTTCATTTTCTCTTCCGGTGCACCTGCTTCGCTTTGATAGGAGGCATTGCGTTCGAACAATGTAATAATGTCGTCTGCTTCCTGATAGGCTTGCTGCGCCAAATGATAGAAGAAGGCAATCCATCGTTTTTTGTAGAGAGGGGACACCCATGAAGCCTGCAGGATCTCCTCCTCACGTTCCCGCGCATAAATTCCATGCTCCGTTAACACCATAGGCACGCCCTGTGTCTGCTTCATATAAGCGGCAAGCAGTCCGGCGTATCCTGTTGATACGCTATGTACCACATTGACTTTTGGCAGTTCATTTTGCAAAAGTGAAATGATAGGTGTATACATTGAACGCCACATCCAGAAGTATTCAATAAAGGATGCGCTTGGATATTCATCGTTGTATGTTTCCTGTACAAGATCCCAGAAAAACTTGCTTTCAAAGAAGCCGTCGATTGTTCCGCATCGCTCATCATCTCCAATCAGCGCAAGTGCGTTTTCGGCCGGTTGAAAACGAAACCAAGCATGAAGGGGATCGATTTCGTTCTTTCCCAGTCGGGTTGGTTTCTTTCGCTTTGGCGTGGCATGTGTGAGTGCAAGGTCTGTAATGCCGCTCACGTTGGATGGTAGTGTAAATTTACGCTCGCTTTCTTGCTTTTCCCGGTCAGAAATCGCAATAATTTCAAATTGGTGCTCAGGAAGATTGGAGATGATGGTATGAATCCAACTCGATACTCCGCCGCGTACATACGGATAACTGCCTTCAGCGATGATTCCGATTTTCATGATGCTCCTCCTTTTAGCTGGATTTCTGCCTCAGGCTGCGTCATTTTAATCAGAAAAAGATGATCCATCCCCGGCATTTTTGTGATTTCAGCGCCCTGTGCTGTTTGTGTATCTACTGCCTTGTGTTCTTCAATTCGTAGCAAGAAGTAAGAAGGAGAGGGCAGTTTATCGCCTGAAAGATAGATTCGATCCGGTGCATAGCGTACGCGTACCGTAGCTGATTGGTATGCCTTCAATCTCTGTTCGAGCTTCCGAGCTGTCGTCGGTTCTACATACGGATACGTCTTCTGAACATGCGCTAGCATGCGGGCAAAATCGCTTCGCATATCCGGCCAGCCGCGTCCGAAAGCGCGTGAAGGATCAATGATATCATCCGGATGAATAAAGTGAGAGAACAAGCCAAAGTTGGCAAGAGAATCGGCCTGTAAGAAGGCGGTCTCCTCATCGAAACGATATCCGCTTGTAATGCGCGGCATATGATATAGGTTAGGGAATCGCTTATCCGCCCCAAATTCCTGAATAAGATAACCCTTACCGGGTGCGCCTGCATAGATCGAAGAGATTGTATTCACGTGCGGTAGCGCTTCGTGTATCGCAGCAGTTCCGGTTCTTCCAAGCAGGTTGGAAGGAGGAACATAGGTGGTGAAGCTCTCCTCAGGAAAATAATGTGTGAATACCTCCTGTGCACTGCGCAGACTTCTGACCATCTCGTTTTGGTCTTTCCATAATTTATAACCCAATTCCGTATCATTGGGTTCCCCTTTGGTAACAAGCGATTCATGGTTGTAGCCGTGTATGCCGATCTCGCCTCCAAGCTTGAGCAGTTGGCGTCCAAAGAAAACCATTGTGTCTTTATCGAGCTGAATTAATTCCTCCGATGAGAGCGTATGGTCATCACGGTATGTGGCGATCATCAGACCTGTATACGCAATGTTATATTCATGAGCCCAGCGCTTCATATCTGTCCACCAGACTTTTCTAAAGAATTCGCTCGTATTCATCCCGTAATGCGCTGCAATCGCCTTATTGCTCCCTTCCGGCCAGGGTGCGGGAAAATCATCGATATAGACCGCTTTGGCTGCAACTTGTCCGGTTACAAAGGCGGGAAGCGCCAATCCGATCGAATGAAGGAGGAGACCGCGCGTGTTTTTGTCTACGAGTGTGGAGGCATTCCAATACACTACTTTTCCTTCTCCATATGGATAAGTCCAGAGCAAGGGTTTCTTCTCGGCTGACAGGTAGACATCGGCTCCCGCCTGTAAGGATACGTCAAGTATGCTGTTGATAAACAGTCGTGATTGCGGAGGGATGTTCGGATACCCTGGAAAAATAGGGCGGTTAAAAGTAAGTCCGCTCACATCCTTTTTGAAGAAGCCGCGGCTTTCCTGGATGCCGACCAGTTCATTCCACTTTGGATCATGGAAACGCGTGGTTACGACGAGGCGACCACCATGTTGTACATACGAACGAATCGTCTCGTACGGCCATTGATTTACTTGTTCCCCAACCAGTACGAGAACTTGGTATGGGGAAGGGGTCAGTGTAGCCAGATTCTCTACAGTAATTCGCTCATAATCAACTTTAGCGTATTGTAATGCATGCTCCAGATTAGAAAGCAGAGGGCGATCAACCGTAGAGTAAGAGTCGAGGATTGAGATTGTGATAGTCTGCCCTTTTTCTTTTTTATCTGGAGCGCTCATTGTTTGTACGACTTCCCCTGGACCAGATGTCAGAGAGAAAAGCTTATATGCGCCGTTACTGCGCATAAATTGTAGCCCTGCAGTAAGCAGAAGCATTATAGCAGCAAGAAATATGAGTATACTCATTGTTCTAACTTTCATAGATTACGCTCCTTCAAGCTGGCGTAAAACTGGAACCCAGCGAGGGGGCAATTCGCCCTCACTTACTTGTTCTCGCATTCGCTGGATCATTTCCCGAATACGCGGCCAGTTCTCGTTGTGGTAAGCAAGCTGCATGTGAATAAGATAGCCGCCGAAATAAGCGGGAAACTGATGAATAAGACGTCTCCCCAGTTCTTCTGCTTCCTGGTTCTTCCTAAGAAGCAGGCATACCTCAGCTTGTTGAAAGACAAGGTGAGGATTGGTAGGAATTATCTGTATCGCCAGCTTTAATACATTATGGTATTCCAGTGCCGTCATGTGCTTCATCTCTCCGGTTAACAGATCGCTTTCTAGATAATGCTGATAGACTTGGGCAAGTTCTAAGTAGATTGCCGGATTCTCGCTGCGCAACTGGTTTCGAAGGGAGGAGATGCGACGGATATACCGGTCTTTTAAGACATTGATTGATGTTGCAGCATAATGCACGACCTCCGTATCTTCATTTTGTAAGGCTGTGTACAAATATTTACCTTTTTGTCCTATATTCAAGTCCAACAGACGGATAAGCATTTCTTTTTTTATTTCGCTATCATCCATCTCCAAGCTCTGCATGATCGGAAGCAGACGATAATCGTTCGCGGCTTCTTCAATGATATTCTCGTAGTTATCCACATGTATTCGCGTATACTCATCATATGTATCCAAAGCTGAGCGGTTATGCGTCTTTTTTTCAGCAAGCCAGACGATAAGCCCTAAGATTTCACCAATAAAGGGAAGAAAGATGGAAACAACAAAGATCCAGGAAGCTGCTCCGCGCTTTTCTTCTGTTAGAGAAGGAAGGAGTAGACGGCTTAGCAGAAACAATGCTAATGTGTGCAGCACAAAGAAAAAAACGATGTACATTTTACTCCCCCTTGTCATATGAAATCACAGGCATGATCCGTTCGATGAAATTCTTCGTCTGCTCTTGGTCGGTTGCCGGAAGCAGGAAAAGAAGTTTGTTATCGCGTTTGTCATAGCCGACGATATCTACCTCCCGCATATGCGGCTCTAGGCGCTTGCTCCATTCATCTGCCTCAAGCTGTAAATGTGTAGGAAGCGATATATCAAATGCTGTATACGGCTGTTCAAGCTCGGCCTCTCTCTCCCGCTCAATCTGCACGCGTCGCTGGAAAGCCTCCGGATAATAGATGGAGGTGCCAGGGTATGTAATTCCCGCTCCCTTCTCTTCGAGGCGAAGCGCTGCGATTTCAGTGCTGTCAGAAATAAGCTCTAACAGAAGATGCAGGAATTGAACGCTTTGTGGAGTTAGACGATCCAGAGCAATGCGGCTAATAATCAGCACGTCCTTAATTCTGCCCTCGCGAAGAATGGGACCTGCTAAGACAGGTGTAGATGCCTCGTCATCTGCTCGGCGCATAATGACAGTTTTTTCTCGCAGTAATCGACTGTAGAAGCGAGAATCTGAGATAAACAGGGTTGGTTTTAACTTTTCGGATTGCCCCATTCGTATCTTCAACCGCAGGGCTGTCTCTGATTGATCAAGATGATAGATACCAAATTCCTCGGCTTTGAAAAAATCAGCCAGAATTTTGGCGGCTTGGGTAATCGTAGACTCAGGATCTCTAGCATCAAGTGCACGCATAATTTCAAGCAGCGTATGAATGCTTTGTTCCGATTCGAGAATTTTCCCTTCAAGTATCTTCCGTGACTCGCTCAATCGATCTACCGCGCGTCGCAGCTGCCGATTCTCTTCAATTATTTCCTGATTACGATAGTATTGCGCTTCATATTGTTCACGGAGATTAGTGATGAACAATCCGGGAATAATACCTAGAATCAAATGAAAGAGCAGCCATTTTGCCCGCTCAAAATCAAAAAATAGCAACAGTACATCTTCACCACGAACCGTCGCAGTTCCTACAATATAAGCAATAGTCATAAGCGAGCTAACAAGCCCGACGCTCCAGCCGTATCGCAGTGAGAATAGAAGAGCGATAAAGAGTGTCGGGGCTGGCTGAAATTCTGTAAATCGCAGTTCTGTCCACCAATCCAACAGAACAAAAACCAGGAATACACAGATAAGCTCAGCATATTTTCTTATGAGAGAATGCTGACGATAAAACATTTATTTCCTCCGTTTTCCATTTCTTTTACCCGATTTGTATAATAATTGTACAGATATTGATAAAAATATTTATATGGCCAACGTTTATTGTACCTATGGTGCTCACAAGGCATCAAATGGAAAGTGTGTAACAAAATATAAAGGGGAAAAAATGTATATGTATTTGGAATGATAGTTTTTAAAACAGGATTCAAAATTGTAAGGTAAATGTCACGTATGTGACAAGATAATTAACTATTTTATATTGCTAAAGATCTATGCGCGTGTATAATAAAAGTAAGAAAAAAAATTAACTGCATACATATCTGGTGATGGGCAAACTTGTTGAAAAGCAAGGACGCAAAGGCATGGGTCGTCGATCTGCGCATATTATTATAGTGCGGAGGTACCGATTGCCAGTCTGCGAAACCACCCATCCCTCTGTGTATCTCTGGAGGGATTTTTCGTGAAGAAGTTAACAGTCGCACTGTTGTCTTTGACTTTGGTACTATTCGGATTAGGAGGGTCTTCAACTTACGTGAGTGCAGCAAAAGTATCTCCATTCCAACAGGTGACTTCCTATAAAATTTTCTATGGTAAACCGACCGCACGCGTATTTAATGAAATGAAAAATTACAACATGGTTATTGTTGAGCCGTATCATTACACCAAAGCCGATATCGAACGGATCAAAAAAGGCGGCACGATGGTCATGGGTTATGTGAGTACAATGGAAGTTGCGTCATGGAATCAGACGCTATTAAATAAATGCGAGGCCACTGATTTCTTCCTCCGGGAGAATGAGAAGGTTCATTTTGCTGAATGGGATTCGTATTTAATGGATATTACTTCCCCGCACTATCAACAAATATTGATGGATGAAGTGAAAAATCAAGTAGCCGCAAAAGGATTTGATGGGGTATTTCTCGATACAGTAGGCGATATTGATGACCAGCACGGAAATGATCCTGTAATGCTTACACTGCAGCAGTTCGGCATGGCAGCATTTATGAGTGAGATCAAGGCGCAATTCCCAAGTCTATATTTGATTCAAAACTGGGGATTCGGTACGTTGACTGGATATACAGCTCCTTATGTAGACGGCTTTATGTGGGAGAACTTCGATTACGCGACCGTAGCGAAGGATCAGTGGGCACAGGATCGGATGGCAGAACTGCACGCACTTCAAAAGCAGTATCCGTTCTCTGTATTTACCATATCCTTTAGCGGTAAGGCGAAGAGTACAGAGTATGCAAAGAAACAAGGCTTCATTCATTTCCACACAACCAAAGGTTTTGATGTTTGGTAGAGTAGAAGATAGAAAGCTCCTCTTTGAGTAAATCAAAGAGGAGTTTTTTCTGTAGAAAGGGAGAGCAGTCTAAGCTCTTGCATGGTTTTAAGCCAGCTTTGAATAGCGGGACGGTGCAGGTGTTCCTTCTGCGCCATAATAAAGGCAGTGCGTTTTGGAGGGACGAGTCCGTCTGTGAGTTGGATCTCAGCTAAGCGCCCAGCACGCAGTTCTTCTTCTACGGCGGATCGAACGATAAATCCCATTCCGATGTTTTTTTGCAGGAGAGCAAGGAGCATCGATACATTGTCGATGTGCAGTTGCGGAACATACTCAGGCGGAAGCAGTTCACTCACCCACTCATAAAACGGGTTTCCCCAATCCACATATAGAAGAGGGAGGCTTGCAAGGAATTCAGGCGCTACCGCATCCCAGCGTGCTGCTTCATGCTCTGGATGGGAGACGAGAATGATTTCCTCCTCATAGAAGGGGAGTACTTCAAAACCCGGGATAGACTGTGGGAGGTATACAAAGCCGAGCTGTACAACTCCGTCCTTCAAATGATGCACCACATCCCAGGAATGTCCTGTTTTTATTTTTAGTGAGACGGTAGGATATTGATTGAAAAACGTTTCAACCACAGGGCAGAGAACATATTTCCATAACGTGTCGGTTGCACCGATAGATAGCTGATCTTCAAACGTCTTCATAGATTGTATCTTTAGCAAGCTCTCTTCATTGAGTAAAAGCAACCGTTCAGCGTATGGAAGAAATGTATATCCGGCGGCAGTAAGGTCTACCTTGCGCCGATCGCGCATGAAGAGGGGTTTACCGACTTCAGCTTCTAAGGCTTGAATGCGCGAAGAAACTGTGGATTGTACAAGATGCAGAGCCTCAGCCGTTTTAGAAAAGCTTTTGTTGCGAGCCAATACAATGAATGTACGTAATTGTTCAAAATCCAAGCGAATGTCTCCTTCCCTTTGCTTAATCGAAAAAATAGATAACATGTATCAAAATCATTCGTTATACAAATGACATTTCCTGCTTTATTGTAGAAAGCGAGGAGGGGAACGTATGGTTGGATATGTATGGCGAATGTCGCCGTTAGGTGTACGGGTGCTGTTTATCTGTTCTTTTTTAATGAATTTGGGCTTTTATGCATTGATTCCATATCTGACGCTGTATTTGACGGGAAGTTTTGCCTGGTCTATGGCAATGGCCGGAATTCTGCTTGGTATCCGTCAGTTTTCGCAGCAGGGTTTTTCATTTTTAGGGGGGATGCTTGCGGATCGGATCGGCTGTAAACAAGCGCTTGTATTCGGGGTACTCGTACGGGCCGCTGGGTTTGTAGGCTTTGCTTTTTGTACGGAAATGTGGCAGTTTATTGTTGCCGCCATTTTATCGGGTCTTGGCGGGGCATTATTTGAACCTGCCTTTCTTGCGGCATTTGCTAGGCTCACTCCGGAGAAAGGGAGAAAAGAGATTTTTGCATTCCGCAGTGTAGTAGTCAACACCGGCATGGTTGTGTCAACGCTTGTTGGTGGCGTATTGGCGTCCGTTCAGTTCTTCTATCTCTCTTTGGTATCGGGTGTGCTTTTCATAGCGGTAGCGATGCTGGTATGGGTGACGCTGCCGAAGATTGAAGCGGAGGTAACGAGTAGGAGCTGGGTGGCGGATACGCGGGAGATTATAATGAATCGTCCCTTCGTGCTCTATACGGTTATTCTGATTGGTTATTTTTATTTGTATATGCAGCTATTTTTGACGATTCCGCGCCGAATGGAGGAGGTTACGGGGGATACGAGCGGTGTGGCAATTATGTATGCAACAATCTCGCTTACTGTCATCGCACTTCAATTGAAGGTAGCTGTATGGCTTCAAAACGTATCGGCTCGATTTGTGCTGATCGGTATTGGTGCGCTGGTGATGGGTTTGAGCTTATTTTTGCTTGGATTCGTAACCACGATCGAAATGATCATCGCTGACGGATTGCTGTTTGCTGTAGGAAATATGATGGTAGCTCCCGTATTGCACGACGTAGTGACACTTTTTGCTCCAGCGAATCGTCTGGGTTCGTATTATGGATTTAATAGCTTTTCTCTTGCGATCGGCGGTGCACTAAGCACTGTGCTGGGTGGATGGCTATATGATATGGGAAGCCATTGGAATGCCGCGATGCTGCCCTGGATTTTCTGCTTGTTCGTTGGCTTCCTGGTCTGCTTAGGGATGTATAAGCTTGAGATAAGCAGACAGCCGCAGGCGCTTCGTACGAAGATGCGTGAGGGATAATGGATATACATACAAAAGAGCCGCTCTTTCTCTAGAGCCGCTCTTTTTATGTACGTTGATTGTGTAGGAATTGTATTACGGAACGCTAATTACTTTGACCTCGACATCTCTTCGACCCCATGCAAGCGCCTCTTTTTTGGTGGCGAACGCTAGATCAATCGCATTACCCTTTATGGCTCCGCCGATATCCTCGGCGCGGCATTGGCCATATCCTTCTACATAGAGAACGGTTCCAAGAGGGATATAGTCCGTATCAACTGCGACAATGCCTGGACGAACCTTCGTGCCGGACTTGGTACGCCCAGGTCCTGTATAGCCGGATGCATGGGCGGTAAAAGTCATGCCTTCACGTACTTTTGTCATCGTAGTACTGCGTGCTGGTTTCTTAGGTCGAGTGAGCGTTCGGTTGTTAGTATTCCTGTTTACTGCGGCAATTTTTACGGAATCGATTGTATGATCTTGCGCTGGTAAGGCAGTAGGAAATTCTAATTCTTTTGCTGAGACTTCTCCGCTAGAATAAGGTAGCGCTTGATGGATAGACTGTGTAAGTATTGGCGGATTTTTGAGTGTGCCTGATACTGGTTGTTGAGGAGTTTCAGCAAGAGAACTAACGGGATACATGCAAAGAAGCAGCATGATCATCGAACCTTTAATAACAAGTAACTTACGATTGTCCCTGAAAGCCTTGATAGAGCGGAATAAAGATATAGATCGACTCTTTCGCATGAAGACCTCCTTTAGAAAGTAAGATGACTCAAACTTGCTGTGTTCATTGTACTATCAAATAGGATAAAAGTCACTATTTATCTGAAAATTTAATCGTTTTTATTTTTTATAATGGCAGAAAGCCCGATACGCGATTCTATGTGTTTGGATCTGACTCTTTCTGCCATACATGGGGGGATAACATGGCTGCATTGATTGTGATTGATCCAGGACACGGGGGCGCTGATCCTGGAGCGAGCGGTAATGGGCTTAAGGAGAAGGATATTACGCTCTCTATTGCTAAGCGAGTAGCAAAGCATTTGGAGAATATGGGAGTGAATGTGTGTCTTACGCGCAGCGATGATAATGTATTTAGCTCAGATAAGGCCGCTGATTTAAAGGCGCGTGCAGAATTTGCTAATCGATTGGATGCAGATTACTTTATTTCGATTCATATCAATGCGGGAGGTGGAACTGGTTTTGAGAGCTATGTTGCCAAAAGCGCAGCAAATCAGGAAGCAGGCCGCTGCCAACATATTGTGCATAGTGAAGTAGCATCTGTCTTTACGAATGCTGGATTACCTGATAGGGGAGAGAAGACAGCGAACTTTGCTGTGTTGCGTCAAACATCCATGCCGGCCATCCTCCTTGAATTCGGGTTTGTTGATTATGCTAAGGATGTGGCGCAATTGAAAAATCCGGAATTTCTTAACGCTGTGGCAGAGGCTGTTGCCCGGGGTACGGCACGGGCGCTCCATGTCGAGAATCCAGCACCCTCATTACCTGCGTCTTCCACCAAGCCGATTAGTAAATATTACAAAGATATCCTCCCGGGTCTGGAATGGGCGGGGGAGAGTGTAGATAAGCTATACGAGTTTGGTATTATGAGAGGGGATGGACAGGGGGCATTCCGTCCAACGGATACAATGACCCGCTTGGAAGCGGCTGTTGCGATTCATAATACGATTGAGTATCTGCTAAAGAAAAGCGGTACGTCGTAGCTGTGCAGGAGGTTTGTATGACGGGGAGTTTGTTAGTATAATAAGCATTGGAGCAAATTCGTTTGCTGTTCAATTCAATATATAAGGAAGTTGATATAGATGAATAAATCCCCTGAAAACACAAGGGTAGTTGTCGGAATGTCCGGCGGCGTAGATTCTTCTGTGGCGGCTTTGCTGCTTAAAGAGCAAGGATATGATGTCATCGGTATCTTTATGAAGAACTGGGATGACACGGATGAATTCGGGCATTGCACAGCCGAAGAAGACTATGAAGATGTACGCCGCGTCTGTGGACAGATCGGTATCCCATATTATACGGTGAATTTCGAGAAAGAATATTGGGATCGTGTATTTACGTATTTTCTTGATGAATATAAAAAGGGACGCACGCCGAATCCAGATGTGATGTGCAACAAGGAAATTAAATTCAGAGCGTTCCTCGACCGCGCCCTTGATTTGGGTGCTGATTATTTGGCGACAGGGCATTATGCACAAGTGGATTTCCATGATGGAAAGTATCGTCTGCTCCGTGGAGCGGACCCGAAGAAGGATCAGACATACTTTCTAAATCAGCTTGGCCAGGATCAATTGTCACGCACGATGTTTCCACTCGGACATCTGCCTAAAACAGAAGTAAGAGAAATCGCGTTAAAAGCAGGCTTAGCAACAGCGAAGAAGAAAGATAGTACAGGCATTTGCTTTATTGGTGAACGTAATTTTAAGGAATTCCTTAGCTCCTATCTTCCGGCCAATCCGGGTGACATTCGTACGGTGGACGGTGAACTGAAAGGCCGTCACGATGGATTGATGTATTATACGCTTGGACAGCGTCAGGGACTTGGAATCGGGGGTGGCGACGGTACGGGCGAGCCATGGTTCGTAGTAGATAAAGATGTAGAGCGTAATATTCTCTATGTGGCGCAGGGAGGCGATCATGATCGCTTGTACAGCGATCTGCTTGTGGCCACTGATGTTCATTGGGTAAGCGGTCAGGCACCGGGAGAGACATTCCGCTGCATGGCTAAATTCCGCTACCGTCAACCGGATCAAGGCGTGACCGTTCATATTAAATCAGACAATCGCTGTGAGGTTGTATTCGATGAGCCGCAGCGTGCCATCACACCGGGTCAAGCTGTGGTCTTCTATGATGGAGAGGCTTGCTTGGGTGGAGCAACCATCGATAAAGCACTAAAGAAAAATAAAGCAGAAGCGACTGTATAAGCAATAAAAAAACGGAGCAGAATTTTTCTGCTCCGTTTTTTTCAATTATGCGGCATTATGCATGCGCAGGATTATCTTCGGTAATCAGATTACGCAGTACCAGCTTGAGAATCCCGCCGTTTTTGTAATAGTCGATTTCAACATCTGTATCAAGACGGATGATGCATTTGAACGTGAAGGAAGATCCATCTACCCGGGTGGCTTGGATCTCAATCTTCTGCCTGGGCTGTATCGCATCCGTGAGCTCGGGGATATCAAACGTCTCCTCACCGGTAATTCCGAGCGTCTCTGCACCCATCCCTTCTTCGAATTGCAGCGGTAATACACCCATGCATACAAGGTTGGTACGATGAATTCGCTCATAATTTTCCGCAATCACAGCTTTGGCTCCAAGAAGCAGTGTTCCTTTGGCCGCCCAGTCTCGTGAGCTGCCTGTTCCATATTCCTTTCCCCCAATAATAACCAGCGGTGTGCCGTCCTTTTTATATTTCATCGCCGCGTCGTAGATGGACATTACCTCTCCAGAAGGGAGATAGGTAGTATAGCCGCCTTCCGTGCCGGGCGCAAGGAGGTTTCGGATGCGAATATTGGCGAATGTCCCGCGCATCATAACTTCGTGATTCCCACGTCTTGAACCGTACGAATTGAAGTCCCGCACTTCAACCCCTTTATCTTGAAGGAATTGGCCGGCTGGGCTGCTGGGTTTAATCGCCCCGGCAGGCGAGATATGATCTGTTGTTACTGAATCACCCAACAGGGCGAGAGTGCGTGCTCCCATGATCGGATGGATTCCAGGTGCTTCTGTAGAGAAATCTTCAAAAAATGGTGGAGATTGAATGTACGTGGAATCCTTATCCCAATCATAAATTTGCTCTGCTGATATCGGGATTTCGTTCCATTGTTCGTTGAATGCCTGGACATTGTTATATTTTTCCTTATACATCTCCGGTGTAATAATAGCAGCCATCATCTGCCGAACTTCTTCCTCGCTTGGCCAAATATCGCGCAAATACACAGGCTCATTCTTCTCATTATGACCGATAGGATCACTATATAGATCAATATTGAACGTACCGGCCAGCGCATAGGCAACCACAAGCGGAGGTGACGCAAGATAATTGGCTTTGACGAGTGGGTGAATCCGTCCTTCGAAGTTGCGGTTTCCGCTCAACACAGATGTTACGGTCATGTCATTTTCAGCCACTGCCTGCTCAACCTCCGGTACAAGCGGTCCGCTGTTACCGATACAAGTTGTACAGCCGTATCCTACCGTATTAAATCCGAGTTGATCCAAATATGGTGTAAGCCCTGCATCGTCAAGATATTGGGTTACAACGCGGGAACCGGGCGCAAGGCTTGCTTTTACGTTCGGATTGCGTGTAAGCCCTTTTTCCACCGCTTTTTTGGCGACCAATCCAGCACCGATCATAACAGAAGGATTGGATGTGTTGGTACAGCTTGTAATAGCGGCGATAACTACGGAGCCGGTTTTTAGAGGTGCCTGCTCCCCGTTCTGGTAGTGAATGGTTACTTCCTGTTCCAATTGCTCTTCTGAAAGCCCGAAACCACCTTCCTTTACCGGAGTCCGCAGCGTTTTTTGGAAAGAATCTTTCATTGAAGTAAGTTCGATGCGGTCCTGCGGTCGCTTTGGACCTGCAAGTGTGGGTACCACACTCCCAAGATCAAGCGTGATGACTTCTGAATAGGCTGGCGTTGGCATATCGTCGGTTCGGAACAGCCCCTGGGCTTTCGTGTAGCTCTCGACTAAGGCGATCTGCTCTTCTGAACGGCCGGTGGTACGAAGATAGCGCAGCGTCTGTTCATCAATGGGAAAATATCCGGCCGTTGCTCCATATTCAGGCGCCATATTGGCAATCGTAGCTCTGTCCTCAAGCGTCATGGAACTTAGACCAGACCCGAAGAACTCTACGAATTTACCAACGACACCTCTTCGCCGCAGAATATTGGTAACAGTAAGCGCTAAGTCTGTAGCGGTAGATCCTTCAGGAAGTGCACCGGTAAGCTCGAAGCCGACTACACGAGGCACAAGGAAATACATGGGCTGTCCTAACATACATGCCTCCGCTTCAATCCCTCCTACGCCCCAACCGAGTACGCCAAGTCCGTTGATCATTGTCGTATGAGAGTCAGTACCGACAAGGGAATCGGGCAGGATATCCATTTCGTTCCCGTTTTTTCTTTTGGTAACGACGGGAGCAAGATATTCAAGATTGACCTGATGCACGATGCCGACCGCTGGCGGGATAGCGCGGAAATTAGTGAAGGCTTGTGTGGCCCAGCGCAAAAATGTATAACGCTCCTGGTTACGATCGAATTCCTTCTCCATATTGAACTGCAGTGCCATATCTGAACCGGCCATATCTACTTGTACGGAATGGTCGATTACAAGATCAACCGGAATCAACGGATTGATTTTTTTCGGGTCAAGATGAAGCGCTGAGACGGTATCGCGCATAGCGGCTAAGTCTACGACGGCCGGAACGCCAGTGAAGTCTTGTAAGATTACACGGGATGGCATGAATGGGATTTCGAACATTTCTTCCGGCTTTGGGTCCGGCTTCCAATTAGCGATTTTTCTTACATGCTCCTCTGTAATCGAGCGGTCATTCATGTTGCGTAGCGCGGATTCGAGTAGAATTTTAATGGAAAATGGCAGCTTCGATATATGGCCAATTCCCTGCTCCTCAAGCGTTTGCAGGCGATAATAGTAGTCCGAATTTGTAAGTCTCGTCCGGCATTTATCCCGCAGTGTATGGCTGTTATTCATTGCAGATATCCTCCGTTTTGCCAAAAAATTTGTGCCGTATTTAGTATGTACGATTCATGTAGGGATATGTGGGGAAAGATAGACGTATAAAGTAAGACGCTTTCCTTATCCTAAAGACTGTAGGCCAATTTTTTATAAGGAGGATACAGCATGGCTCACTTCGACCCACGTGACAGGCAGGAAATGACGTTCATGGAAGATGTGGCGGAAGGTATGGACCGTATGATGGATGAAGGCGGCGGAGTAGTAGACGAAGTGCTGGCATATGAAACACCGGTTCAGCGTAATGAACTGGTGGATGTAGAACAGGACGAATTGTAAATAATGCAGGCAAAGATAGCAGGTAGGGCCGCGGCTTAATGAGCCGCGGTTTTTTGTTGTAAGTAGGGGGAGATCATGGTCATGTTTTTTTCCCTGCGGATTATATATAATAAAGACAGGTTTGACATGCGCGATGCAAGATGCAAAGTCATATAAAGGATAAGAGCGAATCGCACATTAAAGGAGGATGGCCTATGAGTATGACCATAATAAGTGCGGTTATGGGGCTGTTTATGGCAACGGTTGTATTTGTTATTCGTATGCGTGCTTCAAAGAAACCAGCTTCGCTAAAAAAAATCGTCCTACCGCCATTTTTTATGAGTACAGGTTTTGCTATGTTCTTGTATCCGTCTATGCATGTACATATAACGTATGCGTTATACGCTTTTTTTGTCGGAACGCTCCTGTCGTATCCGTTGATCGTTACATCACGGTTTGAGGTCGTGGGCAACGATATTTATTTAAAACGTTCGAAAGCATTCGTCTTCATTCTGCTTGGCTTAGTCGTGCTTCGTTTCGCTTTGAAATCATATGTTGGCCTGTATGTAACGATAGAAGAGACTGCCGGATTATTCTTTATTTTGGCATTTGGTATGATTGTTCCGTGGCGGATCGCTATGTATGTTGAATACACCAAGTTATCCCGTTCATTGAATGATGATAGCCTTTTAACATAACGCATATTGAACATAATATGAAAAACGGACAGGGCGTCAGACTTTGTATGAGAGTTGGATGCCTTTTTATTATTGGCTGAAAAAAATAAGTAAAACGATTCCAAAAAGAATATTGACAAAAAACTGAAAAATAGAGTAGGATGGAATCGTTGGTCATACATCAGATGACCTGATAGGAAAGGGAGTGCCATGAAAGCGTCACCAAAATTTAAAGTGCGCAAGACATCTGAAGAAGTGGCAGATTACTTGCGTGAGCAGATCATTTCCGGAGTGTATATGCCGGGTGCTCGTCTGCCTTCTCTGCGTGAACTCGGGGAGACGCTTGGTGTAGGACAGTCTACGGTACGAGAAGCACTTAGTTCATTGAAGACGTTGGGTCTGATCACGATGAAGCAGGGGGAAGGAACCTTTGTAACTCGTCATGATCCAGAGGAGGTAATCTCAGCATTCGAATCGCTGCGGCCTTCGACCCGCCAGGAAGTGATCGAGCTGCTTGAAGTCCGCAAGATTATTGAAAGCGGCACCGTACGGCTGGCGGCAGCGCGGCGAACCGACGCAGAACTAGGGCAGATTGTAGAAGCGCTGCAGGAGATGAAGCAGGCTCTCCCGACAGGAGATCTAGGCTATGAGGCCGATTGGAAGTTCCATTATGCGGTTGCTGCGGCCTCGCATAATCAGACACTGACCACTGTGATGTTGTCCATCTCAGAGACAATGGAGCGCTTACTGAAAGCAAGCCGTCTTGAACTGTACCGGACGAAGGGTGTACCTGAAGCACTGTATAGAGAGCATGTGGACATCTATGAGGCGATTCGGCAACAGAATGCGGAGCAGGCTGAGCAAGCGATGCTCTCCCATCTGTGTGGAGTGGAGGAAAAGATGCTGAAATAGCACTTTTCTTCTGAGAGTGAAAGTCAGATGACCTGATGCATTTTTTATCCTTACTTATCAGATGATCTGAAGGGTATGAAGTGTTCGTACAGGGAACACGCCGAAAGGCTGACCATATAGAAATATAATTTTCAGGGTAAAAGAGGTGTATAACATGCAGACATGGACACAAGTATATGAGCCAATGGGGAGCCTGGGTCTGTCAGCCGCTGTAGCAGTCATTCCAATCGTTTTTTTCTTTCTTGCGCTGGCTGTTTTTCGAATGAAGGGTCATACCGCAGGTGCTATCACAGTACTGCTCTCTCTTGTCATTGCGATTGTTGTCTATAAAATGCCGGTTCCGATGGCATTTGCCGCAGCAGGTTATGGGTTTTTCTATGGACTATGGCCGATTGCTTGGATTATTGTAACCGCTGTATTTTTGTACAAAGTCACAGTGAAAACAGGACAATTTGACATCATTCGTTCTTCAGTCGTATCGATTACGGATGACCAACGTTTGCAGATGCTGTTGGTTGGCTTTGCTTTTGGTGCTTTTCTTGAAGGGGCAGCCGGATTCGGTGCACCGGTTGCGATTACCGCAGCACTTCTTGTGGGTCTTGGCTTTAATCCGCTGTATGCGGCAGGCTTATGCTTAATCGCCAATACGGCACCGGTAGCCTTCGGTGCGATGGGGATTCCGATTATTACAGCAGGAAAAGTTACAGGCCTTGATGCATTTGCCATCGGTCAGGTAGCAGGTCGTCAGCTTCCGCTGCTTTCTGTCATCGTTCCTTTCTGGCTTATTATCATTATGGACGGCCTGCGCGGCGTACGCGAGACGTGGCCTGCGATTCTTGTGGCGGGTGGTTCATTTGCAATTACCCAATTTTTCACAGCTAATTTCATTGGGCCAGAACTTCCGGATATTACATCTGCCTTGGTCAGCTTAATATGCTTGGCCTCATTCCTCAAAGTATGGAAGCCAAAGCGCATTTTCCGCTTTGAGAATGCAGGGGTTGGAGCAGCAGAAGCAAGTGCGACAGTCGATACTGAGAAGCGGTATACTGCTGGACAAATTTTTAAAGCATGGTCTCCATTTATTATTCTTACGATTATGGTAACAATCTGGAGCTTGAAGCCGTTTAAGATGCTGTTTGATAAAGGCGGTCTTCTTGAGTCGCTCGTCATCAAAATTAACGTTCCGTATTTAGATAAGCTGGTTATTAAAGCGGAGCCTATTGTTACGAAACCGACGCCGTATGAAGCATTATTTAAACTTGATTTGCTGTCCGCTATCGGGACTGCGATTCTTATTGCCGCAATTATTTCTATGCTTGTATTGAAAATGAAGCCGAGTGACGGTTGGAAGACATTCAAAGAAACGCTTGTTGAATTACAGAAGCCGATTCTTTCCATCGGTTTGGTTCTTGCCTTCGCCATGGTTGCCAACTACTCCGGTCTATCATCTACACTGGCATTAGTACTGGCGGCTGCCGGCGGTCTGTTCCCGTTCTTCTCGCCATTCCTAGGCTGGCTTGGAGTATTCCTTACCGGTTCGGATACGTCTAGTAATGCCTTGTTCTGTAGCCTGCAGAATGTAACGGCACAGCAGATTGGTGTCAATGAGACGCTGCTGGTTGCGGCCAATACAACTGGTGGGGTAACAGGTAAGATGATTTCACCGCAATCCATTGCGGTTGCCTGCGCGGCCGTAGGACTTGTAGGTAAAGAATCTGATCTCTTCCGTTTTACGGTAAAGCATAGTCTGTTGTTTGCCACATTAGTTGGTATCATCACGTATGTTCAAGCGTACTACCTAACTTGGATGCTTCCATAGAAAGCAAACAGACATATTGAATCAGGGAGTCGCCGCTGTTCAATCGAATAGCGGCTTTCCCTCTTACTTTATATTTGGAGGTGGACTCCTGTGAAGGTCTCCATTTTTATTACCTGTTTATCTGATGCTATTTATCCGCGTGTCGGGGAAGCGATGGCCCGTATTCTTGCCGGGCAGGGTGTGAAGCTTCATTTTCCGGAGGTGCAGACATGCTGTGGACAGCCTGCCTTCAATAGCGGATATTGGGATGAAGCACGCGCTAGCGCTACGACGCTTCTTGATGCGTTTGAAGATAGCGATTTTGTCGTCTCGCCATCCGGCTCCTGTACAGGAATGATTCATCACTATTATCCGGTGCTCTTCAAGAATGACCCAGTTATGCAGAAGAGGGCGCAGCAATTTATTGATAAGACATATGAATTCTCCCAATTCCTTGTTAATGTGTTGGGTGTGACAGACATTGGGGCTCGTTTTCCGCATAAGGTTACGTACCATCCTTCCTGTCACGGCAGCCGGCTGCTCGGTATTAAGGAAGAGCCGCGCCAACTGCTTGAAAGCGTAAAGGGAATGGAACTTATTGATCTTCCGTTTGCTGAGGATTGCTGCGGATTCGGGGGAACCTTCGCCGTTAAGATGTCCGATATATCCGGTGCTATGGTAGAAGAGAAGGCCCAGCATGTTGTGGAGACACAAGCCGAGGTGCTTGTTGGTATGGATATGGGGTGTCTGATGAACATTGGAGGTCGCCTGCATTATGAAGGAAAGCCCGTACGCGTGATGCATCTGGCAGAATTGCTGTATGAAGGGGTGAAACAACAAGCATGAGTACAACATTTAACCCGACAATGAACATTACAGAACGTGCCAAAGTTTCCTTGAATGATGAGTTCTTGCGCAATGCGGTAAAATACACAACCGAGAAACTGCGCTCCTCCAAAAAACTCGCTTCGGACGAATTGGGCAATTGGGAAGAATGGCGTGACCGCGCCCGCAGCATTCGCCTGCATACGATTGCTCATCTCGATTATTACCTGTCCGAATTCGTGAAAAATGCCCGGGCAGTTGGCGTGCATGTCCACTTTGCATCAACTGCACAGGAAGCGGTTGATATTACGATGCAGATTGCAGAAGCGAAGGGCGCAAAGTCGGTCGTAAAATCAAAATCCATGGTTTCTGAAGAACTGCATATCAACCACAGGCTGGAAGAGGCGGGCGTGGAAGCGATTGAAACCGACCTTGGCGAGTATATTATTCAACTTGCCGGAGAGACGCCGTCCCATATTATTATTCCGGCCATTCATAAGAATAAGCAGCAGGTAGCCGACCTATTCTCTGAAGAAGCAGGAGAGACATTGCCGCCGGATACACCGATTCTTGCAGGATTTGCGCGCGCGAAGCTGCGGGAGAAATTTCTTGAGGCGGACATCGGCATGACAGGGTGCAACTTTGCCATTGCAGAAACAGGCTCCATGGTGCTTTTCTCAAATGAAGGAAATGCCCGTATGGTCAGTACCGTGCCGAAAACACAAATTACGTATATGGGAATGGAGCGGATCATCCCGTCGCTGGCCGACTTGGAGGTCATGGCTACCATGCTGCCGCGTTCGGCGACTGGACAGAAGCTAACCGTATACATGTCTGCGATTACCGGGCCGCGTCGGCAAGGTGATTCGGATGGTCCGGAAGAGATGCATATTATCATTTTGGATAATGGACGTTCGTCTCAGTTAGGAGATCCGGAATTTCAGGAAGTGCTGAATTGCATTCGCTGTGGTGCATGTCTTAATGCGTGTCCGGTTTATCGCCATGTTGGCGGACATACGTACGGATGGGTATACAGCGGTCCGATCGGTGCTGTGCTTACACCGCGTCTGAACCAGGATATGGAGAAGTGGGGCGAGGTTTCATACGCGTCGAGCTTGTGCGGCGCTTGCTATGAAGCGTGTCCGGTCAAAATCCCATTGCATGATATGCTCGTCTATATTCGTCGTCAAAAAGTCGAGGAAGGATACACACCTGCATCGGAGCGGCTTGCATTTAAAGGCTTTAAATACATTATGTCGAATCACCGCCGCTTCAAGCGGGTCCTAAACGTCGGCAAGACAGGCCAGAGAGTAGTGGTGCGTAACGGCGCTATTACCTCACAGCTTGGTCCGCTTAAAGGATGGACGACGCACAGACATGCACCAGCACTAGCCGAGCACTCGTTCCGTGATTCGTGGAAGAATTTATCCAAAGAGCTTGAGGCGAGTAAACCTGAGATGGAGCCGGATGTGCTGAAAAGGTTAAAGGCAGCCAAACAGAAGCAGGGAGGAGAGCGGCATGAATAAGCAGGATGAGAATATCATCCGTCGATTGGATGAGCAAGCGATGCAAAAAGAGGAACAATTCTTTACCCATATTGCAAATCGCTTGAATCGGCCGCGTGTGACAGAGGCTCCAGCGCATCCGTTCCGGGGCGCGCCTGATTTTTGGCTTGGCTATGAGCTGTCTGATGAGAAGCGAGTGGAACTGTTTATGGCCAATTGGACAAGCATGGGTGGCCATGCGGAGCGATGCAAGGATGAAAATGCACTGCGTACCTATATTGAAAATCTAGCCACAACAATGAAGGCGAAGTACATGCTGCGTTTTGATCATCCGCTTTTGAATGAGCTGCGTGTTGAGCAGAATCTGCCGGATGTGGAGATGACAGTATGGAATGAGCAGGCGCAGGAGGACTTGCTTGCCAAAGCCGCCGGAGCTGATATCGGTATAGCTGTCGTCGAATATGGAATTGCTCATACAGGAACGGTAGTCGCTATTTCCGGGCCTGCACAAGGCAGGTCGGTAAGTCTTCTGCCAACGGTGTTCATCGCTGTGCTTCGCGCAAGTGATATGAAGACGAGGATGGGCGAAGTGATGGATGATCTTACACGCCGCTTTGGTAATAAGCTTCCTGCGGGTGTGCACTTTATCAGTGGACCGAGCCGTTCTGCGGATATTGAGAACGACTTAACGATTGGAGTGCACGGTCCAGGGATCGTTCATGCACTCATTCTCGATGCATAAGAATGGAAAAAGAGCCAGACCCTTTTACGTTGGTCTGGCTCTTTACTATTATACGTAACTACATGGGCTGTGACTGTGCTTCCTGTTCTCTACGTTCTAACTGTTTGGCCTCAGTATCTGTAATTTTCTGAATCGTAAAGCCGGTTGCAGCCAAAATAATTGAGATGATCGGAACGACATAGTTTAATACGGCGTACGGTGCATAGGCAAACGGATGTACGCTCAGTGTAGATAGAATAAATACACCGCATGTATTCCAAGGGACAAATGGAGATGTCAGTGTTCCTCCATCTTCTAATGCTCGTGATAGATTCTTTGGATGCAGTCGTTTCTCACGATAGACTTTGGCATACATTCGACCCGGAACGACAATCGAGATATATTGCTCCGCTGCTACTACATTGGTAAAGAATGAAGAGGCGACGGTCGTAATAACAAGCTGTTTTCCTGTTCTGGCGATGAGAAGGATTTTATCTACAATCGCTCTGAGCATGCCCGTCTTCTCCAACACACCCCCGAATGTCATGGCAACAATCGTCAGTGACACGGTGTACATCATCGCTTCAATCCCGCCACGGTTAAATAATTCACCAATCAGCTTATTATTCGATTCGATCTTAAATCCACCATACAGCGTATTTACCGCCTCATGCACACTCCCTCCCTGAACAAAAATGTGGGCCAAAAAGCCAAGAACAACACCTGCGGTTAAAGCCGGAAGAGCCGGGATTTTACGCGCAACAAGCAAAATGACGACAGCAGGTACGAGTAAAAGCCAAGGGCTAATGACAAATTGCTTCTGCAACTCCGCCATAACGAAAGTGATATCCTGACTATTCATAGAGGTAGAAGCAAATTGCCGTCCGAGATACCAGTATGCGGCAAGGGCAATCAATAAGCCGGGAATGGTTGAATAAAACATATGTCTGATATGCTCAAACAGGTTGGAGCCTGATACACCGGCAGCAAGGTTTGTCGTATCCGATAACGGCGACATCTTATCACCGAAATAAGAACCGGAAATAATCGCGCCGGCCACCATTGGAGCCGGGATTCCCATACTTATTCCAATCCCCATGCCCGCGACACCGATCGTACCCATAGTAGACCAGGAGCTTCCGATTGCAAGCGAGACAATGCCCGTAATTAATGTAATGGAAACAAGAAAAAATGACGGAGTAATTAGTTTTAATCCGTAATATACCATAGTGGCGACCACGCCTCCGCCAATCCAGGCTCCGATAATAATACCTACCATAATAATGATAACGATTGCAGGAAGGGCTAATCGAATCCCATGATAGATACCGTTTTCAATCTCATCCCATTTGTGTCCGAGACGCCAAGCGATGAAAGCGGATACAATGGTGCCGAGAATGAGCGGAATATGCGGGCTTCCTTCAAATTGAATGATCGTTATTGCCATCGCACCGATCATTGTCAGTAAAGGAATGATAGCAAGGATAAATGGTACCGGGCGTGCCTCATTGTTGCTCAAATTGATATTCCCCCTTGGTGTATAGATGTATTATTTTTAGCATTAAATCTTTGCAATTATAGTGCCAAAAAGCATTTCATTAAAATATTCCGCCTAATGTTTCGCTAAATAGACAGACTTTTTTATTTTATCAAAAAACTTTTTCGTATAAAGTGCAAACAAATTATGCAAAGCGCAAAATAAATGAGCGATTTGCTTATTTATTTTGCGCTTTGCAATATGCTGCCGTTTTTATCTCTATGGATAATCAGCAGGGATGCTGGAACATACTACACATAGTAATACACACTATACGGATGGAGTGAGAAACAATGAACCAATACACACAAGCGATTCATGATTACAAAGAAAGTGTCGGCACATTCGAGCACATGAGTCCGAATTTTACCCGCGCATACAATGAGTTTACCGGTGTATCTTTTGCAGCAGGCGCTCTATCGCAAAAAGATAAGCAATTGATTGCTTTTGGTGTGAGTCTCGCCTCTCAGGACGAATACTGCATTCTCTACCATGCAATGGAGGCGCTCCATAAAGGCGCGAGTGAGCAGGAAATTTATGAGGCGCTTCAAGTAACGGCTGCTCTGCGGGGAGGCTCTGCCTTCTCCCAATTGCCGCTTGTACAGCATGCGCTAAGTGAATTCAAAACCCAAGTGCAGTAATCCCCATCGATTCGCTTTTGTTTTGTGCATCTCAACTAGGTGGTAAGGATATACAAGAGAACAAAAAAGGAGGCACGACTCATGGCGGACGAAAAGCATAAAAAAGATGTGGAAAAGGGTAAATTGGCGGAAGTAAAGGAGTGGGACCCGCTAGATACCCCGCAGATTAGTGAATCCCGTGAAGCACAGCGCCGTCTCGGACGTGGTGCTGAGATGCCAGGCTTATATGAAGGCGATAGGGCCAAGACAGAGGACGGTGAGGAAGAGCGCACGAAGGATGAACGTCTTGCTTCCATTCAGAAGAATCTCGATTTAATGAAGCGAGGCATTACGGAAGAGACGGCGAAAGCCAAAGAGGTAGCCGAAAACTTCAAAAGTCTCGGCCGTAAAAAAGAAGAAGGCAGATAAATGAACAGCCATCCGGAACATGTCCGGACGGCTGTTTTTATTATAAATATTCGGTAAGAATAGCAACGAATGCTTCAAGTCCTTTTTCATCGATTTCATCGAAGCGATCTTTTTCGGGACTATCAATATCAAGAACGCCAAGTAACGCTCCGTTCTTAACAATGGGTATGACAATCTCTGATTGAGAGGCGGCATCGCAGGCGATATGACCTGCAAATTGATGGACGTCTGCTATACGAAGTGTTTTGCGCTCATCTGCCGACGTGCCGCATACGCCTCTGCCAAGTGGAATCCGAACGCAGGCGGGTAGTCCTTGGAATGGGCCTAATACGAGCTGATTTTCGGTTTCATCATATAAATAGAATCCAACCCAGTTAATACGGTCAAGAAACTGGTTAAGCAATGCGGAAGCATTGGCCAAGTTAGCGACTCGATTGGGTTCGTCTTCGATTAATGCAGTAAGCTGTTTGCCGACGAGTTCATAATTCTTCTCGCGGGATGCTGCGTATTTCTTTACTTCAAACATTCTCTTCATCCCTTCTTTGCAACAAAATGTACATATCTATCATACCATACCCATACATGATCGGGAGGAGAGAGATGCAAAGAGGGCGTAGTACTTACACAGCAAAAATATATTGCACTCCTATACGCAATATATTTTTGCAGCAAATGATGATTGCGGCAATAGAGATAGGAAATGCAGAAAATCTCAGGGAATAAATAATGAATAGGATTGGCATGAAGATTGCAAAGTTAAAAAGCAAACAATAAAGAGTGATACAGGAGGAAGTTACAACTATGATCCCATATCGTCCCGAACCATTTACCAACTTTGCGGAAGAGAACAACATGAAAGCGATTAATGACGCACTAGAGAAGGTGTCTGCTGAACTGGGCCGTGACTACCCGCTCGTCATTCAAGGCGAAGAAATCATGACCGATGAACGTCTCGTCTCCGTGAATCCGTCAGCCAAAAAAGAAGTCATCGGCACGCTCTCAAGCGCGGATCAAGCCTTGGCCGATCAAGCGATGCAGTCCGCTGCTGCGACCTTTACAACCTGGTCGCGCGTTCCGGCAGAACAGCGGGCGGGTTATCTGTTCAAAGCCGCCGCGATGATGCGCCGCCGCAAGCATGAATTCTCTG
>NZ_JBFTXJ020000025.1 GCF_041379945.2 Aneurinibacillus sp. REN35
AAGGCGCCTCTTTTTCGTTTTTTATTTACTTTTTTTGGCTAATCAACACTCGTGTTCCAAACCAACAAATGTTGTACACACCTAAATGTTCCCGTCAAACATAAACGGTAAATAGCACGAGTGGAAATTGGAGCAACTCTCCAATTTTCCTCGTGTTTTTTGTTTGAAAAAGTTAGAGAAAAAGCAAGGGGAAGGCAAGAGAAAATTCGGAAAAAGTCCGAAAGTACAGGGTTTTAGAGAAAAAAGCAGGAAAACCCCCTCGCTAACCTCCTGATTCCTGTCATTTCATTTACCAACTATGTTTTCCTAAAAAATCTGATTTCTTACAATAAATAGGAGAAAGGCAGGGATGACAAGGGTTTGAGAGAAGGGCGAGGAAGGTGTACGGAAGGTTTATTTTTGACGACTACACATAGCCCTTGGAAAAGGAGGTCAATTATCTGTGAAAACAATCGCCATTATTGAAGATGATGGACATATCGGAAATATTCTGGCACAGAGGCACTATTATTATTTCAGCAGTGGACACTAGATTTGGTGTTGCTTGATTTAATGCTTCCTGGACTATCTGGAGAGGAATTACTTCCCAAAATTAAAGGTATTCCCGTGCTTGTAGTCAGTGCCAAGGTTAGTATTGATGATAGAGTCAATCTTCTGCTAGGGGGCGCTGCCGACTATGTAACCAAGCCCTTTGACATGAAAGAATTGTTGGCTCGTATTACCGTTCAGCTTCGCAGTGGAAGTAACAATTCCTCCATGCTGACCGTAGGCGATTTGGTTTTAAAAGTGGCAAAATGAAAATTAAAACTGAACGATTAAGTATTATAGCCCTTACTCCCGAACGTTTGTTGCCTGTTTTGTTACTGCGTCTTAGATAATAAATACTCTCTTACTGTTTTAATCAATCTTTTTTCAAAACGAGAGGGTCCATTCTATATTTAAAATCAACGTCCACACCCTGCTTTTAATCAAACTTTATTCCAAAGTTACAAATGTGTTTCTGTCAAACATAAACGGTAAATAGCACAGGTCTTGGCTTGTTCATTGCGAAGAATATTATGGACAGCATAATACAGATAATTTTTGAAGACCGTTTGCCAAGTGGGGCGAACAAGCTCATTAAGAAAGGTTAACTTTGAGTGCATAATTTAAGAGAGAATTAATAATTATCCTACTTATTTTTTAAGAAGTTTCACCTAGACTTTAAGCCAAGAAGAATAGGAGGAAACTGAGGAATGAAGAAGTGGTTTTTTTTATTTTTATTACTATTATTTTTGTGTTTAATTTTCATAAATGAATTAAATACTCTAGATTCTAAACTGCCGGATGGGCTTTACCATATCGTTTCTGAGCGAAGCGAACAGCTAATCCAACAGGCAAAGACAAAAGGAATAGAGGTTATGATTACGGATGATTTTCGCAGTTTTGAAGAACAAGATCGTCTTTATGCAAAAGGAAGAAGTACGGAAGGTGAAATTATTACACACGCCCAAGGAGGCGAATCGTTCCATAATTATGGATTAGCCATTGATTTTGCTATACTAAATCAAAAACAACAACCTATATGGGATATGACTTACGATGGCAACGGAAACGGAAAGTCGGATTGGTTGGAAGTTGTTTACATTGCGAAAAAAATAGGATTTGAATGGGGAGGAAACTGGCAGGGATTCAAAGATTATCCCCATTTACAAATGGATTTTGGACTGAGCATACATGATTTACAACGTGGAGAAAGGCCCCCTGAGCAATCTTTATATCCGGGAAAATAAGAAGGTAGCGACTGCTGAATGTAAGGTATTTACTAATACTTCTCTTAGTAAAGATGAGCAAAGCTGAAGTTGTATATAAAGATTACATCTAATGAATAGTGAAAAGATAGAAGTGTGGCTTTAAAATAAGATTGCGTCGTTTATAAAAAAATTGAGAAGCTTTACCCCTTTGGTTATTATTTAGCCAAAGGGATGTTTTTTATGTCGAAACGAAAAAGAATCACTCAAATTGAGAAATGGATAAAAGAAGGTCGAGGCTATAGCATTTGTATAGATTATAAGCCGTGGTTAAAAATCGTACAAGATAATTATGAGGTACATTACATTATCTTAAGAGCGAATAAAGAAGAAACAATGAAACGAGCAATTAATCGTACCAAATTGGACGAAGATGCCAACATTGAATTGGTAGAAAAAATGTGGGAGCAATGGTAGAATCGCACGAAGAGAATTGGACTTTTCCAGCCAATTTCCTTCGTGTTTTTTCTTTTCACGAGATAAAATTCTTTATAACTTAATAAGTACACCAAAAAACAGTATCAGCTACCGATTGGAAGTCGGATACTTTTATGAAATGTAGTAAAATGTCCGTTTCGTTCACTCCAACATATTCATCTGTATCAACATTATAATATTGAACGAGCTCAACTTGATAAACGCCATTCTCGATCTCAATTTTATAAGTAGAGCAATTTTTGTCAGGTACTTTCTCATCTTCAAATTGTGCAGATATGGTAAGACAGTCATAATCAACCAAATATAATTGATTATCTGTTACTTTGATGTATCCTACCGCCTTTCGAAAATAGGGTGGATTCATTTCTTTGACTCCTATTTTTACGTCAACATTCTAAGAATGCTCTATTTCTTCTTCCGTCATTTGGCATACTAAAATATGTCCCATTTTCATTTCGTTTCCAAAATGCTGCAGGAGAATATCTAACTCCCAATCTTCATCCACGAATGATTTGTATTGATCAGTATTAACTAGTCCAATAAAATTTGTATCACCGAAATTCATATAAAATTTCATCTGTATTCTCCCCTTGCCTTTTCATGAGAAATCCAGTCTTTCGTCAATTTGTTTTTTGAATAGTTTTCGAACATGCTCATCACAGCCCTTATACGGCATGATAAAGGGGTTGGATGTAAGCTGCTGCATTGTTACCTTTTGCTGCCCGCTTAGTGTATGCGTACATGGAAGCAGCAGTTTTAAACGGTCGTCTTTAAGCGGATAAAAGTCTACTGTCATTTTATCTTGTTTTAGGATAAAGCCTACATCAACCGTTCTTGTTTGAATCCAGTGGACAATTCCCTCGTACGGCCCTTCCAGCAATGTTACTTCAATATGAGGAAATTGTTGATTAAATCGGCGCAGAATGTGGGGTAGCCATTTGATTGTAACACTCCCAAATGTGCCAGTGCTGATCTTTCCTTTTTGCAGCCCGAGAATTCCTTCTGCAGAATTCCAAAAAAGAAGAATTGTTTTTTAACTAGTCAGATAGCAGAGAGGTGTATAAAATGGAAACTCACCATTAACAGAGAAAAGAGGAAAGAAATTGAAAAATAAGCTTGTAGTCATAGCAGGAGTGACGCAAGGTTTAGGGCGCGCTATGATTCATCGTTTTGATGAGTTGGGTTGGGTCGTTATGGGCTGTGGCCGAAATGAAAATGAAATAAAAGTAATCAGAAACCAGTTTCATCACAAACATGATTTCCAATCCATCGATATTTCAAATGAAAAGGCGGTTGCTAGCTGGGCAGCTGGTACGATCTCAAAATATGGGGCACCCGATATGCTGGTTAACAATGCATCCATCGTTAATAAAAAGGCGGCCCTTTGGAATGTTCCCGCAGAGGAATTTGCAGAAGTAATGAATAGTAACGTGAGCGGGACGGTGCATGTGATACGGTCTTTTGTTCCGGCAATGATTAAGAAGGAAAAAGGGATAATTATTAACATCAGTTCGAGTTGGGGCAGATATGGAGAAGCCGAACTGGCTCCCTATTGTGCTTCAAAGTTTGCGATTGAGGGGTTAACACAATCCATGGCATTGGAGTTACCTAAAGGAATGGCGGCAGTTGCATTGGACCCTGGCGGCGGTATTAACACGCCCATGCTGCATTCAAGTGCACCACAATTTGTTGACCAATCACCTACGGCTGAAAGCTGGTCGCACGTCGCGGTTCCTTTTATGTTAAGCCTTACTAAAAAAGATAATGGAAAGTCACTTACTTGTCCAAAGCCGTGATAAAAAGCAGCACAAACGATTGTTCTGGTTTGTGCTGCTACTGGCAGTATGTTTATATTACATTGCGGTTAAGCCGCCATCGACGATGAATTCAGATCCGGTTGAATAGCTTGACTCATCGGATGCTAAGTAAAGCACTAGATTCGAAACTTCTTCTGGCTGTGCCACGCGCTTCAGCGGAATGTGTTTAGAGAATTCATCTACCGCTGCTTTCGTATCTTCTTGCACGACCATTGGTGTGGCAATTACGCCTGGATGTACGGAGTTTACGCGAATGCCGTAAGCGGAGCATTCCATTACGGCTGCTTTTGTTATACCGCGTACAGCAAATTTTGTATCTGTATAACCTACTGCACCGCCGACAATTCCGTTCATGGATGAAATGTTAACAATTGAACCGCCACCTGCTTTTTGCATGGATGGAATAACTGCTTTCATGCCTAAAAATACGGAAACCTGGTTAATGTCCACGATGCGGCGGTATTCCTCTTCCGTTGTTTCTAAAATAGATTTTGCCATCGTAATACCGGCGTTGTTTACCAATACGTTCACATTACCAAATGCTTTTTCTGCTGCTTCTACGACAGCTGCCCAATCGTCAGAGTTTGTGACGTTTTGCTTTACGAATAAAGCGTTTTCGCCAAGTTCTGCGGCAAAAGCTTTTCCTTTTTCTTCATTTAAGTCCGTTAAAACGACTTTTGCACCTTCTTCAATGAATTTACGGGCATGTGCTGCGCCCATACCCTGAGCAGCACCTGTAATAATAGCAATTTTCCCTTCTAAACGTGCCATGTTGTGATTCCTCCTATTAACCTTATAGGTAGTGTGAAAAATTATAGTACACTTGTAAATTAACAATACATGAGGTTTTTGTCCATCAAAAAGCATCATGTCATAATAAGTTCAACAATACGCGTATTTTGGTATTGAAATTTGCTTCATAAAATGTCAAATCCTACGTGCTCTTGCAGCTCGTATCGCAGAAAAACCTTCAAGAACCAATCGGGACTGCGGTTTCCCCTTGCCTGCGCACTGCTTATTCGTGATTTTTATAATGCAATCGTCTCCTTATTATGGTAATGATAAGAATTAGTATTACCAAATGATGGTCTGCTAAATACCTGAATGATGGATATATGGAGATAGGATGGTAAGAAATGAATGATTTACCATGAGGATCTATCTGTATCTTTTTGTTCTTTTACTTCCAATATTTATTTTTTTGGGGGGATTCGATGAGCGAATTTTTGACGAACAAAAATCGGTCTGTTGTTATTCGTAAGGCTCAAGAAGAGGATGCGGAAGGCATAATCCGTTATTTAAATGTAGTTGCGGGCGAGTCAGACTTTTTGACTTTCGGGGCTGGCGAGTTTACGGTTTCCATAGAGGAGGAGCGCAGGTTTATTTCATCCACCTCCTCTCAGTCCAATTCGCTGATCCTTGTTGCGGTTTCAGAGGACGACCGTATTGTTGGCATGCTGACCTTCTTCGGGGGAGCGCGAAAGAGAACGGAGCACGTCGGAGAAGCCGGAGCCAGCGTTCTCAAAGAGTACTGGGGAGAGGGCATTGGCACAGCCCTGATGAATGTCTTTATGGATTGGGCAAGGAATACAGGAGTTGTGCAAAAGATCAATGGACGAACGCGCACAGACAACAAAACGTCGATACGGCTTTGTGAAAAATTCGGTTTTGTACAGGAAGGACTTTCAAAGAGAGAGTTCCAAATAAATGGTCAGTTCTATGACTTTATATTGTTTGGGTTAGAGATAAACGGAATGTAAATAGGAATCATTTGTCATTGTTGACTTTTTTTTAAAAAACTTTATAATAAGCATTGTAATTTTAAACTTTAAGGAGGATTATTAAAAAATGACACATTCGATAACATTACGTTTCCCAACTTTGAACCAGTAATTAAATATGGTCAAAGGCTCTGTATCTGTATGCAGAGTAAACGGGATAAGTCTGTCCTTTTTTAATAATCTTCATTTTAAATACAAATATGTATGATGAAGAAAGGCGGATCGTTTTGCCTTTCTTTATTTTTTGTATAATCCCCTTTTTGCTTTTGTAGAAGAGGTTATTTGGGGACAGCAATTCTAGCGTAATCTTTCCCTTTACTCTGAATCACAGACATATTGTCTGTGATTTTTTATTTTCTTTTTAAAATGATTGGGGACATTTTGGATCAGCTCGTATCGGTGAAGAATCGATACGCAACTACGTTAGGAGGTATCAATTGTAATGGAGAATAAAAATTGGAAACGAAAATTCTTTGCGATATATATAGGGCAGTTCTTTTCGTTAGTAAGTAGTGCAGCTGTTCAATTTAGTATCATCTGGTGGTTAACAGATACAACAGGTTCACCATTTGTATTAACACTAGCAGGATTGGCAGGGTTTTTGCCGCAAGCACTGGTTGGACCTTTTGCAGGAACATTGACGGATCGTTACTCTCGTAAAACAATCATGATCTGCGCAGATATGGCGGTTGCGCTCGGTAGTTTACTCTTATTTATATCGATGTATATTAGTGATCCCAGTATTGCCTTCGTCATTCTCGTGTTGCTTGTTCGTTCCCTGGCAACTGCCTTTCATATGCCGGCAATGCAAGCTTCTGTACCATTGCTCGCACCTGAAGAGCATCTTACCAAGGTTGCAGGTTGGAGTCAGATGGTGAGTTCCATTTCAAATATTGCAGGTCCCGCCGTGGGAATGGCTTTGCTGGCCGTTAGCTCACTTGAGTGGGTGTTATTATTAGATGTTTTGGGTGCTGTTATTGCGAGCAGCGTTTTACTGTTTATTCGTATCCCAAGGGTACCAGGGATAGAAGAAAAAGCTTATACCAGCTTTATTGCTGACATGAAAGAAGGGTACCATGCAATTATGAAGCATCCCGTATTGCTGAAGCTAACCATCATCATGACAGTTGTAGCCGTTCTGTACATTCCTCTTAGCACGTACTTTCCGCTTATGACACGTAATTACTTTGAAAAGGGTGTCGTGGAAGCCGGGATCGTCGAAAGTGTTTTTGCGATTGGATTAGTAGTCGGCGGTTTGGTGCTGGGTGTATTAGGAGATCGTTTCGATAAAATCAACACAATGGCAGTAGGGATAATGCTTATGGGCGTTGCGTTATTCCTTTCTGGTTTGCTCTCGCCATCCCTTTTCTATGTATTTGTTGTGTGTAGTGGTCTAGTAGGCATATCGGGTCCCTTATTCTCAGCTCCATTCTATGCTTATATCCAAACGGAAATAGAGATTCATTTACTTGGGCGAGTATTTAGCTTTGTGACAAGTCTCTCGTTGCTTGCTACACCAATAGGGTATGCGTTAGCTGGAGTAGTGATTGAATTAACAAGTGTAGCCACGCTATTTTCTATGGTAGGCATCCTCATTTTTCTCAGTGGAGTTATGGCAATCAAGGCAAAATAGGAGGAGAAATCCATGCAATTCTTATTCTTTTTTTGATACGAGCTTGAATGACACGCTCGTATCGATTCTACGCTATCGATACGAAATAGAAAAAATTTCGGAGGTAGCAAAATGGAACAACTATGTTTTGAATTAGAAAAGGTCGAAGTAATCTATTTAGATAAAGAAGTAGTAAAGATTGAAAGGGCAGCTGTACATCAATTTGACCGCATCGGTATCGTCGGAAAAAATGGTGCAGGAAAAAGCACAATACTAAAGCTACTGGCGGGTATTGTACAGCCATCAAGCGGGAAAGTGAATCGTCATGTGGACTGCGGTTATTTTGAGCAAATTAAAGCTCCAACAGCCACGGAAGCTGATCCAGCGTTACTCGGAAAATTAAATGTTCCGAAGCATTCCGAATGCTTAAGTGGCGGGGAGCAGACAAGGATGAAACTTGCACAAATGTTTACTCATCATTACGAAGCGTTACTTCTGGATGAACCAACAACACATTTGGATCAGGATGGTATTTCGTTTTTGCTTGATGAATTGCATTATTACTACGGGGCGCTTATAGTAATTAGTCATGACCGAGCTGTGTTAGATGAACTCGTCACAACAATTTGGGAAGTAGATGAGGGCAGGGTAAACGTTTATTCAGGAAATTACAGTGAGTACATGGCGCAAAAGCAAATAGAGCAGAAACAGCAAAGCCAAGCGTATGAACAATATATAAAAGAAAAGAGTCGACTGGAAAAAGCGGCCCGAGAAAAAATGAAAAAGGCTGAAAAAATTGCGCAAGCAGGAAAAATGTCAAAAAAAGAAGCAAGTGCAAAACCAAACCAAATGTTCATGACGAAATCGAAAGGAACGAGTCAAAAAGCCGTACAGCGGGCAGCCAAAGCGATTGAACATCGAAAGGAAAAGCTTCAGGAAATAGAGGCCGTTAAAGAAGAAAGACAAATTATGTTCCGTCAGTCGAAGGCAGTGGAGCTGCACAATAAGTTTCCCATTATGGCTGACAGACTCACTCTCCGTGTGAACGATAAAGTGTTGTTGGATGAAGTCAGTTTCCAGATGCCGCTGGGTAAAAACATAGCGATTACAGGCAGCAACGGTAGTGGAAAAAGTACATTACTTCACCACATTGCGAACAATGGTGAGGGTTTAATCATATCACCGAAAGCAAAAATCGGTTACTTCCAACAAATGGGCTATCAATGTACAAGCGATGAAACAGTACTGCAATTTTTGAAAAACCGCTCGGAATATGATGAAGGATTTTTACGAAGTGTTTTACATTCCATGCAGTTTGTTGGTACAGATCTATTAAAAAGTGTGAAGTCATTAAGTGGCGGAGAAGCGATTCGCCTTCAGCTTTGTCAACTTTTCTTAGGGGAATACAACATCTTATTATTAGACGAGCCGACTAACTTTTTAGATATTTATGCTATTGAAGCGCTAGAGAGGTTTATATCTGCATACGAAGGAACAATTATATTTGTATCCCATGATAAGAAGTTTATAAAAAATATAGCAGATCTCCAGTTCTCTATATTTGAGAAAAAAATACATGTGCTCTGAACATGAGCAAGCTTTATGCCCTTAGATATATTTTGTCTAAGGGTATTTTTTTCTGCGACGATAGAAGCATTGTTCTTCAAGAAGAAGTATACTATGAATATTCCCGTAACTTTCAATGAGGACAAAAAGTAAGATTTTTACTAACAGATATCGAGAGTAGAGGAGTAGTGAGGGGAAGCGATGCGTTCTGCCAATGCGGTCATGTCTTATCCAAGAATAAATGGAATCGTTATGGTTCTTACGGGAGCGGTGTTGTGGGGGATCTCAGGTACGGTTGCTCAGTATTTGTTTCAACAGCGGGGGTTTAGCCCGGAGTGGTTGGTGGTCATTCGCTTATTATTTTCAGGAATTCTTTTATTAGGGTTTGCTTATCGAAAAGAAAAGCAGCGCATATGGGGAATCTGGAAAAATAAACGCGATCTTGTAAGCCTTCTGTTGTTCAGCATCTTAGGGATGGTAGCTGTGCAGTATACATATTTTGCAGCTATTCACCACGGAAATGCCGCCACAGCTACCGTGCTTCAATATTTGGCGCCCGTGCTTATTACGTGCTATGTAGCGGTTCGTTCAAAACGGCTTCCTGTTCTAAAAGAAATAATAGCTGTCGTGTTAGCGCTTTTGGGAACCTTCCTTCTTGTGACACAGGGAAGCATTCATGCGTTATCAATGTCCGGGTGGGCATTATTTTGGGGACTTCTCTCGGCTGTTTCACTGGCTTTCTATACATTACAGCCCCATAAGCTCCTCGCCGCGTGGGGATCGATGATCGTAGTAGGATGGGGAATGCTGCTGGGGGGAGTCGGCTTTAGCTTCATTCATCCACCCTGGAGATTTGAAGGCCAATGGTCGACTCCCTCGCTTTTTGCCGTCCTATTTATCGTTGTATTTGGGACGCTCATTGCTTTTTACTGCTATTTAGAAAGTCTGACCTATCTGAGTGCCTCGGAAGCGAGTTTATTAGCGTGTGCGGAACCGCTGTCCGCCGCTGTGTTATCAGTCGTATGGCTGCAGGTAGCCTTTGGTCCCGTAGAGTGGGCCGGCACAGCGTGTATTCTAAGTACCATTGTGATTTTATCGATGGTGACAGATAAAGAGACGGTAAATTTGAATAGGAAGAAGCGCTAGTTGCTGTCTAAAAAGTCCCTTTACGCGTAAAATGCATACAAAACAAAAAGCCAAGCATGTTGATGTAACAGCATGCTTGGCCTTTTGCTTTATCAAGGCCTTGGCTGAAATATGACTTTTTGGACAGCCACTTTATTTTGGATTATCCTCGGTTCAAATGACAAAGAAGACATAAAATCGCTCAGATTTCATGAGTATTATTTTGCCTTTTTAGGTTGGGGCAGAGGAAGCATGGTTTGTCTTATTTTCGTATTTTATAATGGAATAGTTATATATTTGTAGTAAATATATAAAAAAACTAGCATGTAACGTTAAGGGTCCTTTACCACATTTTGTTGACATCCCTACAAAGCAGGAGGATTCGGTAGCATGAAAGAACTGATTGCAGTCAAGGAAGTCGCACCATTTACAACGCGTTCCGAAGAGTTCAGCCCATACGCCTGGTGCAAGCAGATGCTGGAGCACAATCCGGTGAGCTATCATGAAGGAACGAATACGTGGAATGTCTTTACATATGAAAATGTGAAGCGTGTGATTAGCGATTACGAACATTTTTCGAGCGTTCGCACCCGTACGACTATTGCGGTTGGTACGGATAGCGAGGACGGCTCTGTACCTGACAAGACCAATATTATTGATGCGGACCCACCTGAGCACAGAAAACGTCGTTCGCTGTTGTCGGCGGCCTTTACGCCGAGAAGTCTGCAGAATTGGGAGCCCCGTATTCAGGAGATTGTGGATGAACTGATTGGACAATTGGGGACCGATACTGAGATTGAGATCGTTCAATCGCTGACCAGTCCGCTTCCCATCATCATTATGTCTGATCTGATGGGTGTTCCATCAAAAGACCGGCTATTATTTAAAGAATGGGTAGATACGCTGTTTTTGCCGTTTAAGAGAGAAGAGGCGGAAGATATCAATCGCAAGAAGCAGATAGCTGCCAAAGAATATTATGAGTATTTATATCCGATCGTGGTAAAGAAAAGACAAAACCCCGCTGATGATATCATATCTGACTTACTGCAGGCAGAGGTGGACGGGGAGACCTTTACCGATGATGAAGTCGTGCGGACGACGATGCTGATTCTCGGAGCGGGTGTGGAAACGACCAGTCATTTGCTGTCCAGCACGTTTTATTCCTTATTATATGACGATGCGACACTGTATGAGGAATTGCATGATCATCCGGAATGGGTTCCGCAGGCGGTAGAAGAAATGCTCAGATACCGCTTCCAGCTATCTAAAATTGATCGTACAGTAAAAAAAGATAACGATCTATTAGGAGTGGAGCTAAAAAAGGGTGATGTTGTGATTGCCTGGCTGAGTGCGGCGAACTTGGACAAAGACATGTTTGAAGATCCGTTCACCGTCAACATTCACCGGCCTACGAACAAGAAGCATGTAACGTTTGGAAACGGGCCGCATTTTTGTCTGGGTGCGCCGCTCGCCCGTCTGGAAGCAAACATTGCGCTTACGTCCTTTCTCAAAAAGTACTCGCGCATTGAACCGCTTGCTGATTTTAACGTAGAAGATCATCTCACCGATTCAGCAACCGGTCAAACGCTGGTAACCCTTCCATTTAAGGCGTTTGTATAGGAATACACAAAGCAGGAGATCAAGATGTATTTGATCTCCTGCTTTTTTTTGTGGTATGAAAATACAATTGAACTTTTCTAGTAAATATGTATAATAGATGAGGGTTAAAAGTAAACTTCAAGTTCAGTAATAATAAACTTTATTGACTATATGTTTACTTATTATAAACAAGATTGAGGGCTAGACGATGCAAATCGGAAGAAAGATTAAAAATCTGCGATTGAAAAAAGGATTAACACAGGAAGAGCTTGGTGAACGTACTGACTTAAGCAAAGGGTACATCTCTCAGCTCGAACGGGATCTAAGCTCGCCTTCCCTTGAGACGTTTTTTGCTATTCTAGAGGTGCTTGGCTGTACGCCCAAGGAGTTCTTCGATGAAGAGGAACGCAAACAAAAGGTGGTATACAGTGAGGAAGAGCAGACCGCCTTTTATGATGAGGAGCGGGGCTATCACATTCAGTGGCTTGTTCCTGAATCAAATGAAAAAGAAATGGAACCGATTCGCCTGACGCTTGAGTCCGGCGGTGAGTTTAAGCAGTTTGAGCCTTCTCTTGCGGAAACGTTCGCTTATGTGCTGCGCGGACGTATTATGATTCGCCTGGGCAAGCATACGTATTATGCGAAAGCCGGCGAGGCGATTTATTTTCATGCATCAGATGAACACCAGATTATAAATGACTACGATGGACAATCGGAGGTACTACTTGTCGCAACGGAGTCGTACTTATAAAGTTTATTAGTAAATGATGATAGGGGGAGGCAGCTATGACAGATCGTACAATTATTCGCTTTGAACATGTAACCAAACAATATGATAATGATCCCGCCGTGCTAGACAACGTGAGCTTTGAGATTGAGCGTGGTAAATTCTATACACTGCTTGGGCCTTCCGGCTGTGGAAAGACAACGATTCTGCGGTTAATCGCAGGGTTTATTGAACCGTCAAAAGGGAGCATTTATTTTAACGGAAAAGTGATCAATCATGTGCCTGCCAATGAACGTCAGGTAAACACGGTGTTTCAGGATTATGCGCTGTTTCCTCACCTGAATGTGTTTGAAAACGTAGCGTTCGGCCTGCGCATCAAAAAGATGAAAAATGCGGAGATTACGGTCAAGGTGCAGGAAGCGCTCCGCTTCGTGAACCTGGAGGGCTACGAATCGCGCGAAATCAATGAGATGTCAGGCGGACAGCGGCAGCGTGTGGCGATTGCCCGTGCCATCGTGAATGAGCCGGAAGTGATTCTGCTTGATGAACCGCTGTCTGCGCTCGATCTGAAGCTTCGCACGGAGATGCAGTATGAACTGCGTGAATTGCAGCGCCGTCTGGGCATTACGTTTATCTTCGTCACGCACGATCAAGAAGAAGCGCTGGCGATGTCGGATGAAATATTTGTATTGAACAAAGGGAAAATTCAGCAGAGCGGCACGCCAACCGATATTTATGATGAGCCGATTAACCGATTTGTGGCGGACTTTATCGGTGAATCGAACATCATTCCCGGCAAGATGATTCAAGATTTCGAAGTAGAGTTTGCCGGGAAGAAATTTGAGTGTGTGGATCAAGGGCTTAATGTGAACGAGCCAGTCGAAATCGTAATTCGTCCCGAGGATTTGGAGATTACCAAGCATGATCAGGGCAAGTTGAAGGTTCGTGTCGACTCCCAGCTTTTCCGCGGCGTACACTACGAGATCTCCTGCTATGATGAAGATGGTAATGAATGGCTTGTACACTCCACTAAGAAGGCAACTGTCGGAGACTGGATCGGCTTGTATTTTGATCCGGAAGCCATTCATGTTATGCGCTTTGGAGAGACGGAAGAGGAATTCGATAAGCGCTTAGAGGCGTATGATGAGGTCGAACATGCAGAGTAGAACACGTGCCGTCTATTTCATTCCATACTTGTTGTGGATGGCGCTGTTTGTTATTGCGCCCGTCCTTCTTATTTTGTATTATTCTTTTTTTGATATTGAAGGTAACTTCACGCTGGGAAACTATGAGAAGTTTTTTACCCCGGTCTATTTGCAGATGGCGCTCAGCTCCTTCTGGTATGCGCTGCTCATTACCGTGTTTTCGCTTTTGATCGCTTATCCGACCGCGTACCTGCTGACGAAGACGAAGCACAAGCAGCTCTGGCTTTTGCTTATTATTTTGCCGACATGGATTAACCTGCTGCTTAAGGCGTATGCTTTTCTCGGTATTTTCGGCACATATGGACCCGCGAATGCATTGCTTGAAGTTTTAGGGATCGGCAGCCAGCAAATCTTGTTTACCGACTTTAGCTTTGTGTTCGTTTCTGTATATATTTTTATTCCATTTATGGTGCTGCCCATTTATAACGCTCTTGAAGAACTGAATCCGTCGCTCGTATATGCGGCGCGTGATCTTGGTGCATCGGCTTGGACAACTTTTCGCCGCGTCATCTTTCCGCTGACGCTCGATGGCGTAAAGTCAGGCTGTCAGGCTGTTTTTATTCCGGCCCTATCCCTGTTTATGATTACACGTCTGATTGCGGGAAACCGGGTCATTACGCTTGGCACAGCGATTGAGCAGCATTTCCTTGTCACGCAGGATTGGGGCATGGGTTCAACGATTGCTGTCTTCTTAATTATTGCGATGGCGATTATTATGATCGTCACAGGGAATAGGAAGTGAGGGGTGCAGTATGAAACGTAATGGAACATTTGCCAACATCTATCTTATTTTCGTTTTCTTTATTCTGTATGCCCCGATCTTCTATTTGATGTTCTATTCCTTTAACAGCGGTGGCTCGATGCGTGAATTTGAAGGATTTACGCTTGAGTGGTATAAGGAGGTATTTGCAGATACGCGCCTTCTTATTATTGTGCTGAATACGCTTGTGATTGCACTGTTGTCATCTGCGATCGCTACGATTCTCGGCGTGATCGGTGCGCTTGCTATTATGTATGCGAGAAGACGGCGGGTAAAAAATACGATGCTTGCGCTCAATAATGTACTAATTGTAAGCCCGGATGTAATTATTGGTGCATCGTTTTTGATTCTGTTTACAATGGTGGGGATTAAGCTCGGCTTTACATCGGTGCTGCTCTCCCATATTGCGTTTAGCATCCCGATTGTCGTGCTGATGGTACTGCCGAAGCTGCAGGAGATGAGTCCGACGCTGATCGATGCGGCGCGTGACCTTGGAGCAAGCCGATTCGATATTCTTTGGAAAGTAGTACTGCCGTTCATTACACCGGGGATATTTGCCGGATTTTTTATGGCGCTGACGTATTCACTCGATGATTTTGCCGTGACGTTTTTTGTCACAGGCAATGGCTTCTCAACATTGTCGGTTGAGATTTATTCCCGGGCAAGACAAGGGATTTCGTTAAGTATTAATGCGCTGTCGACATTGATCTTCTTATTTACCATTGTGCTTGTGATCGGCTATTACTTCATTAATCAGCGCAACAGCCGAATGAGCGGAATGGGGGTTAGAAAATGAAGCAGCTTGTTCGTTCCTTTGCCGCAATATTTATTGTTTCGTTCGCTCTGCTGTATATGACTACGTATCTGAATTCGTCACAGGGCTATTCAGGCAGCAATACATTAACGATTTATAACTGGGGCGATTATATCGACCCTGATCTGGTGAAGCAGTTCGAAAAAGAAACCGGCATAAAAGTAATCTATCAGACATTCGATTCCAATGAGGCGATGATGACGAAGATTGCGCAAGGCGGTACAACTTTCGATGTGGCGGTTCCATCGGAATACGCCATCAGTAAAATGAAGGAAGAGAAGCTGCTGCTTCCGCTTGATCATGCGAAGCTGCCCAATCTAAAGTATATCAATCAGCGTTTCATGAATTTGTCGTTTGATAAGAACAATCAGTATTCGGTACCGTACTTCTGGGGGACGGTCGGTATTATTTATAATCCGGAGATGCTCAAGGGAAAAGAGATGACCAGCTGGAATGATCTGTGGGATGAAGATTTGCGCAATAACATTCTGCTGGTGGACGGAGCCCGTGAAGTGATGGGCATGGGGCTTAATAGCCTTCATTACTCGCTCAACGATACGAATGAAGCGCATCTGCAAGAGGCCAAGCAGAAGCTCGATACGTTAACGCCGAATGTGAAAGCGATCGTCGGTGATGAGATTAAGATGCTGCTTGCCAACGAGGAAGCGGCTGTTGGTGTCGTCTGGTCCGGGGATGCCTCCGAGATTATGGATGAGAATGAGAAGCTTGATTATGTTGTGCCGAAGGAAGGCTCGAATCTGTGGTTTGATAATATGGTCATTCCGAAGACAGCACGAAATCTGGAGGGCGCCCATCAGTTTATCAACTTCATGCTGGAGCCGGAGCATGCGGCACAGAATGCTGAATACGTTGGTTATTCGACGCCGAATGAGAAAGCGATGGAGTATTTACCGGAGGAGATCGCAAGTGATACACGGTTCTATCCGGAGCCGTCTGTAACAGAGAAGCTTGAAGTGTATGAGAATCTCGGTAAGAAAATGCTGGCCCACTATAATGAGCTGTTCCTCGAATTTAAAATGCATAAGAAATAAAGGAAAGAAGCATGGCGGCGGCCATGCTTCTTTTGTGCAGAAAAAGCCGATTTACTCATCCGTTCTAGCTGGTATATAATGATGTGGAAATTTTTATCAATTCTATGAGGTTAGGGGAGAGAACATGCGTATCCTTGTTATTTTAGCCCATCCGAATCCAGGTAGCTTTAATCACGCGATTGCTGATGTTGTCATCCGAACAGCAGAAGAACATATGCACATAGTTATGTACCATGATCTCTATCAAGAAGGATTTGACCCGCTGCTTCCGGCAGATGAGATTAGCGGTAGAGGAAGCGATCCGATGATTCATCAGCACTGCCAAGAGCTTATGGAAGCGGACGGCATTGTCATCATCCATCCGAACTGGTGGGGGCAGCCACCGGCTATGATGAAAGGATGGATGGATCGCATTCTTCGTGTGGGTGTAGCGTATACCTTCACTTCAAGCGGGCAGCCGATAGGATTGTTACAGGATAAAAAAGCACTTGTACTCAATACGTCCAATACGCCGGAAGAAATTGAGGTCAATACATACGGTGATCCGCTGGAATGGTTATGGGGCAAGTGTACATTTAACTTTTGTGGGGTCAAGAAGTTTCAACGGAAGATGTATAAAGAAGTCATGATAAGTACACCGGAACAAAGGCAATGGTGGCTTGAGGATGTGAAGCAGACGGTTGCAGGCTTTATTCGTTAGAACGCTTTCCTTAAGAATTTTAAAAAAGAGATGAAAGGAGGGAAGATAAAATGAATCGAACCGACCGATTGCTTGCGATTATGCTGGAGTTAAGGAAAAGAAAATTTTGTCGAGCGGAAGACCTGGCAGATACATTTGAATTGTGCAAACGTACGATTTATCGTGATATGCAGGCGTTGAGCGAATCGGGTGTGCCGCTTATCTCCATTCCAGGGAAAGGGTATTCGCTGCTTGCAGGTCATTTTCTTCCGCCGATTCATCTAACACCGGAAGAAACCATGACATTGTTGGTAGGAAGCAGATATGTGGAGCAGAATCTCGATCAAGCTTTTCGCTGTCATGCACGTACGGCTCAGGATAAGCTGACCGCTATTCTTCCGGAGCAGAAGCGAGAAGAGGTAGAGCGGCTAAAGGAAGCGATGCGATTTCTTCCGCAGCCATCGATGTGCGAGAATGCTCACTACAATGAGTATGAGCATAAAATTCATATCCTGCGCACCGCGATTTTGGAGGGCCAGGTCATAGCGTTTGATTATCGTAAGCGTTTTGCAGCCAAGGAAGAGGAAACGCAGCGGCGGACTGTGCATCCGTATGGATTGGTGAATATCTCGGGGATATGGTATCTAATCGCTCATTGTTTGCTGCGGCAGCGTATTCGACATTTCCGGCTTGAACGAATGGGAGAACCAGTATGGGAAGTGGAGACGTTTCGCAGGCCGGATTCCTTTCGCCTGCAGGAATATATTCCCGATGATGCCCGTCCCCTCTCCGTTCAGCTCATTTTTGATCCTTCGGTACGAGAGCGGGTGATGGAAACTCGCTACTTCTATGCTTATGCATATGAGGATCGGGTGGACGGTTTGTATGTTACGCTCAAGGTTCGGCAGGAAGAAGAGGTGTTCCATTGGCTGCTAAGCTGGGGAAGCAAGGTAAAAGTCGTGTCCCCGCTATCCCTTGCCGAAAAAATTAGAGAAGAAGCAAAAGCAATGCTGACATAAAGGTGTCAGCAGCACCCGGCTATACTGGTCACATACCTATTGTAAAGGAGCCGGGAAAATGAAAACCATTTTAAAAGAGTTCGAAGAGATCGCTACGTATTATATTCATGCATTAGAGGGTTACACACCTGAAGAGTTCAGGCGCAAGCCCTCAGCAGAGGAATGGTCGATGAGCCAGCTGTACAATCATTTAATTACAGCTGCTTTTCATATGCAGATCAAAGGCATTGAGGACTGTGAACAGATGCAGCACCCATCCCAGGGAGAGAAAACAGCAGCAGCAGCTGCTATTTTTGCTGCCGGTGTATTCCCGCCCATTAAGGTTAAAGTGCCTTCCAAGCCGGGCTATACACCGGACTATTCAACAGATAAGGAGGAGATTACGGAGCGTCTATATCAGGTAATCGAGGAGATGCGCAGCATAGAGGAGCGGCTGTCTACCATTCCGGAGGATAGCAAAGTGCAGCATCCGGCTTTTGGCTACTTGAATGCGGTGGAGTGGTTCCGTCTTGTTCCGATGCATTTTACGCATCATCTGCGGCAGAAGGAAGCGATTGACCGTTTTCTAAGACATACAGCATAAAATTTGAACCAAATGGCTAGGTAGCTACGTAGTGGTATAGGGAAAGTAGAACTCTAACCACTAAAAAAGGAACAGGTTGTAAGGAAGGTAGGTATGCCGCTAATAACGAAAGAAAAAAGGGCAACAAAACGTCATACGCTGCAAAAACGGCTCGTGCTTTTAGTGTGTGCGCTGTTCCTTATTCCCGTGTTCTATGCTGGTGCTGCGCATCTCGCGATTATGAATACGGCGAAGCAGCATCCGTCCTCTCATGCAGCGTATATGATGATTCTTGGTGCGGGTCTTTGGGGAGAGCGTATGTCACCGTCTCTTCAATATCGGATGGATACAGGGCTCTCTTATCTAAAGCAAAACCCGCAAACAAAAGTCATTGTTACCGGAGGACAGGGTGTAGGCGAAGACTTGCCGGAAGCGGTAGCCATGCAACGTTACCTGGTGGACAACGGCATTGCACCTGAGCGAATTCTAGTAGAGGATAAGGCGCAGACAACAGCAGAGAATATTCGGTTTTCCAAGCCGCTTATGAAATCGGACCATGTGGTAATTGTGACGAACGACTTCCATGTACTGCGTGCGAAGCTATTGGCTGAACGAGCGGGTATGACAGTGGAGACGCTTGCAGCGCCGACACCGGATTCGGTGAAAGCCAAATTATTTATGCGCGAATATGCTGCTCTTTTGAAGTCGTGGTGGTTTGATTAGTGCTATATGTGGGCTTTGATGCAAAAAGGACGTCTCTTACTAGAGAGGCGTCCCTTTTTTGTTAGAGTAGCTGTGTATGGCACTTACAGCTTGAAGTTTTGTACTCTTGTTAGCGGATATTTTCCGCCAGGAAGGTATTTTTTTGCTCCTGACTCAAATTGAATATAGAGGTAGCTGCCGTTCTGCGCCAAATTTTGCGAGAGGGGCGGCATGGTAATGGAGTCTTTTAGGCGTGATTTGCTAAGATTCCAGTCCGGTACTTTTTTTCCGTTGATTTTGCGGTATTCGTCCGGTTTATTCTTTAATACATTTTTATAGCGTAACAGCTTACTGTCTTTGCTTCGGCCAAAGGATTGGCTGAGAATAATTTCATTGCTGCGTACGGCAATGCCTTGAATATAATGCGGAATCGTGAGAGAGTAGTTTGGCGTACTAGACGTCGGACGGTCTGTTTTACTGCTAAGCTTGTAGCCGACTACGTGTGTAACTCCTTTCTCTACGAAGCTGCCTACCCAAAGTACACCACCTGAGTACGAGGTGAAGGAAGCTTTGGTCGGTGTTTTGAACGTGGCGTCGAATACCAGATTAGCATTATCTTTGCTGTTCAATACTTTGCTTAGACTGAGGCGGTGCAGTTTGCCTTCAGAAGACACCCAGACGTGCTTCTTGCTGGCCGCAACACCCCCGGCATGTCCCGTATAGGGCTTTCCTTTAGCAGAGTAGAGATGAACATTCTTCTTAAACTTCTTTTCACTTGCATCCGTAATAGAGATGCTACCTGGCTTTCCGTCATCACGATAGTGAGACATTAGAATTTTATCATGGCTTTTCACATACGTAATGCCCTGTGGGACATATCCTTTTGTCAGGCCCGGAATCTTAACACCTGGCGAAGATTTCGACCAGAACTCCTTATAATGATTGGCGGCTTGTGCCTGTGGTGTCGAGAATCCAGCAAGTCCAATGCATACGAGCGAAAACATGAGTGTGAAGGAAAGCAGTAAACGCAGCTTCTTCAATTCATTCCCCTCCTTGTTTTCAGAATACGTATGAGTGTAGCGGATCACGGCGAAAATTTCCATGGTATTGTCAGAAAATAATAAATTAGGTTAGTATGACATAAGAAGGAAGATAGAGATAAGAAGATTACGAAGGTGGGGAGTACAACATGCGGCCTATTATATATGGAATATTGGCATCTTTTTTCTTCGCTTTTACATTTGTCTTGAACCGGGCGATGGATGTGGCAGGTGGGCATTGGATATGGAGTGCTTCGCTTCGTTACATATTCATGGTACCTTTTTTATTTTTAATTGTAGCGAAGCGAAGCAGCCTTACGAAGCTATTTTCACATATGCGCAGCTATCCCGGATCGTGGGTACTATGGAGTTTTACAGGGTTTGTCCTATTTTACGCACCGCTAAGTTTTGCGGCAGCATACGGACCAGGCTGGTTGATTGCCGGGACATGGCAGGTGACAATTATTGCGGGTTCTTTGCTTGTTCCGCTGTTTTATGAGCGTATAACCACACCGAATGGAACGATAAGGGTAAGGGGGAAGCTTCCGCTTAAGGGTCTATTTTTATCCTGCATCATTTTAGTAGGTGTAGCCGTGATGCAGATCGAGCATGCCAAAAGCATTTCGCAGGCGGCACTTTTGCTGGGGATTCTTCCGGTGGTGTTGGCTGCCTTTGCCTATCCGCTTGGAAATCGGAAAATGATGGAGGTATGCGGGGAAGACATCGACGCCTATCAGCGTGTATTAGGTATGATGCTAGCAAGCATGCCGTTCTGGCTTCTATTAGCCGGTATCGGATGGGTTGTTGCAGGGCCTCCAAGCATGGGACAGACCATGCAATCTATCGTTGTGGCAGTGAGCTCCGGCGTGATTGCGACCATCCTCTTTTTTGCGGCGACCGATATGGTGCGAGGTGATACGCATAAGCTGGCAGCTGTAGAAGCGACCCAATCGGGTGAGGTATTATTTGCTTTGCTCGGTGAAATACTGATTCTCTCTACACCACTTCCTACCTTCTGGTCATGGATCGGAATGCTTCTTGTTGTGCTTGGTATGGTTTTGCATAGCTTCTATTCACATGGACCAGCTACGAAAAAATCACCATCCATTATGCCGGAGAAGGCTACATAAAGCAGCGTGGATGATCAGACAAAAAAACTTTGTTATAGAATTCCATAATATGATATGGTATGAAAAGCTATAAGGAATTTTTTGTCACCATGGAAAGGTTGAGTATATGCTGCGGGAGCTTTTCATTAATATTGCAGTGCTGGTCTCTCTGTTATTTGCGGCCAATCACTTTTTTGAAAGAACGTACTTTCAGCGGCTTTCCAAGCGGCAGCTAGAGATTTTGACAGGAGTGACCTATGGCTGTATAGGGATTGTGTTACTGGCGTTTCATTTTGAGGTGAAGCCCGGTATCTTTATCGATATGCGGCACCTGCCTATTATGCTCGCATCGTTATATGGCGGGCTGCTTCCTGCTTTCATTGCAGGAGTAGTGATGGGGTTCACCCGCTTGGTTCAGACAGGCATAGAGCCGATGGCGCTGATCGGTTTTGTGAATATTGTCGTTGTGTCTCTTGTTTGTGTATTTCTATCGCGCTTTTTTGTGAATAAGTGGGTAGGCGGCCTTGTCCTAATGCTTTATATATTTCTTCAGAATGTGGCGATTTTCTTCTCCATTCTTACAGATATAACCCTTGTGCTGACAGCTAGCATGAAGTATTGGGTGATGCTCTTTCTCGGAGGTACGCTAAGCCTGTATGTACTTGATTATGTTCAGCGTTCCAATGATTTGGTTCGTTTATTGAAAGCGACGAAGGAGCAGTTGGAATCGTTTATTGAGCATAGTGCCGATGCCATTGTTATTTTGGGGATGGATCGGAGCGTTCAGCAGGTGAACGCAAGCTTTGAGAAGATGTACGGTTGGGAGGAAGAGGAGCTTATTGGCAGACAGCTACCTCTTATTCTGCAAAATGCACAGGAGCAAGCGGAGAAAATATTTGCGAAAGTAAAGCAAGGTGAATCAATTGCCGGACAGGAGATGGAGGCACGTCGTAAAGATGGTAGTGTACGCAATGTATTCCTGACGATATCTCCAATTAAAGATGGAGAAGAGGTTATCGGCATCTCTATTATTTCGCGGGATATTACTGAACGGAAGAAACATGAAGAGGCACTGCGTAAGAGCGAAGCAAAATATCGCTATATTACAGAGAATACGTCGGATCTGATTGTGGTGATGACTACGGAAGGGATGATACAATATGCCTCACCTTCCCATGAAACAGTGCTTGGCTGTAAACCGTCTGAAATTGAAGGGGAACCCCGGCCGGATTTGCTTCCCATAGATGAATTATTTAATACCGAGAAGAAGATCGAAGAAATTATCAAAACGAAAAAAGAGGGAGAACTTGAATTTCATATTCAGAACAAAAAAGGAGAATGGCGGCTGCTAGAAGCATACATTAAGCCAGTACTAGATGTAGTGGGTCAAGTGGAATCGCTTGTCATGGTCAGTCGTGATGTGACTGAAAAGAAGCGTACAGAGGAGCTGCTGCAGCAATCGGATAAGCTATCGATGATCGGCGAGATGGCTGCAGGGATTGCCCATGAGATTCGTAATCCGCTGACGACGCTCAAAGGCTTTGTTCAATTAATGAAAAGCGATATGCAGCATTCTATACATCTTGATTTGATGTTCTCGGAATTAGAGCGCATTGAGATGATTACGAACGAGCTGCTTGTGCTAGCTAAGCCTCAGGTTAGCCAATTCAAGCAAAAAGATATCGCATCATTGCTTGATAGTGTCGTAATGCTTCTTAGCACACAAGCGGTTCTCTATGATATTGAGATAGAAGCGCGATATGAACAGATTCCTCTTGTTATATGTGAAGAGAACCATCTCAAGCAGGTCTTTATTAACATTATCAAAAACGCGATAGAAGCCATGACTGAAGGCGGCCGGATCACTATTGACGTTCGGCGAGAGGACGCTGAGCAGATTCGCATTAGCATTGCGGATGAAGGCTGCGGAATTCCGAAGGAGCGGATGGCCAAACTGGGTGAGCCGTTCTATACCCTCAAGGAAAAAGGCACGGGACTTGGGTTGATGATTTGTTATAAATTTATTAAAGAGCACGGAGGTCAACTGTTCTTCGAAAGCGAGGTTGGCAGGGGAACACTGGTCACCATCCTGCTCCCAATCGACGGCGCGAAAACATCCTAGCCCCATCATACCGGCGTCAGACATGTGGTAAAAAGTTAAACGATCGTTTAACTTTTTTTGGAAGGGGGAAGCTGCCGGGTAGGAGGCTGTTCGCTCAAAATCAGAAGCAGCAAGGGAATCCGATTGCCCCCTTGCTGCTTCTTTGTGTACGTGCGGGTGTTGCCCGGTACATGCCCCGTAAAAAGCTACAATAAACATTCATAGTAATCATGTACAAACGCTTTCTCGAATCCGCAGGACTGGTAAAGATGCAGGGCGTTCTCATTCTCGCATGCGACTTCTAATGCGATATGAGGTAGCTGCTGCTTTTGGATCTCATCAAGCGTAAGGGCGAGGATATGCCGGCCATGCCCCTGACCGCGAAATGCGGGGTCTACACAAAATCCATAAATGAAAGCGTCATCCGGATTTATCATGACACTGATTCTTCCAATCGGGAAGTCGTCCTTTTTGAGATAAGCAATATAGGTTTGGGTGTTTGGACTTTCCAACGCCTGAATCGTATACCCTCGTGCTTCCTGTTCGATCATAGCAAAGCCGGATTGATTCAGAGCAGTAAGTATATCGATATCCGTCATATCAGCCCGCTTCAAATAAACGGCAGGGTTGGAGATGTAAGGTGTGTGTTCTATTAACTTCATATGGTATTCTGAGAAGGAATAAGTGCTGTGAATAGAAGTGGCAAAGTGTTTTGCTTCAATGGACTGTCTTGGACAGACAAAAAGCAGACGATGTACGCCGCGCCGCCTGCCCTCTACCATCGCTTCTTTCGATAAAACTTTAAAAATACCGCGCTGACGGTGTTTCGGATGTGTCATACCGACGATTTCAATCTCCCGCTGATTGAACTGATAGAGTGCGAGATAGCCCAGCAGTGTGCCGTTTTCGTAATAGAGGAAATCATTTGTTTCCTCATTTGAACGACGATCCAGCATATCCCAGATGAGCTTGATCTCGATGCTTTCATGTTCCTTGCATTGTGCTGCGAGCTGGCGAATGTCCTGTTTTTCCTGTTCGGTGAGTCCTTGCCTGGCGGCTGGTTGAGGTTGAATGGGTGTCATATGATCACTCCCCTTCCGATTCTCTACTTACTTCCAAATTCATTATACATAATAATCCGCGCTCTTATAGATGAACGGCGGGTGATGAAATCGGTACAATTTGGTTAGATTAAAAGAAACCATGTGCCAAAAGGAGCTGCATAACGATGAATATTTTTTCTGTCGGCGGTCCGGGTCAGCGCAAGCTGTTGATCAGCGCGGGGATTAGCTGGCTGTTCGACGCCATGGATGTAGGCATTATCTCATTTATTGTCGCTGCACTGACCGTCGCGTGGAGCCTGACCCCTGAGCAGGTGGGATGGCTGACAAGCATCAACTCGATCGGTATGGCTTTTGGCGCGGCGTTGGCCGGCATATTGGCGGACCGGTATGGAAGGAAAACGGTGCTTCTATCCACCATTATCATTTTCTCTATTGCTACAGGTCTTTCTGCACTCGCAACGTCCTTTGTTGTATTGTGTGTGCTGCGTTTTATCGCAGGCTTCGGACTCGGCGGTGAGCTTCCGGTAGCTTCTACACTTGTCTCGGAGAGCATGCCTGCAGCGGAGCGGGGGCGTGCGGTGGTGCTGCTGGAGAGTTTTTGGGCGGGAGGCTGGCTGCTGGCGGCGCTGATCGCCTACTTTGTTATCCCATATTACGGCTGGCAGGCTGCGTTTATTATCGGAGCGGTGCCGGCTGTGTATGCGATATATTTGCGGAGCGCCATTGATGATTCGCCGCGCCACCTGGCGATCAGGGAGCAGCGCAAGCTCTCCTTTTGGCAAAGCATCGTATCCATTTGGACGAAGGAGCATCGCAGGTCAACTGTGGTGTTATGGGTGTTGTGGTTTACCGTCGTGTTTTCCTACTACGGGATGTTTTTATGGCTGCCGACCGTTATGGTGCTGAAAGGATTCAGCTTAATTAAAAGCTTCGAATATGTACTCATTATGACGCTCGCACAACTGCCGGGCTATTTTACGGCCGCTTATTTTATCGAGCGGTATGGCAGAAAGTTTGTCCTTGTGCTGTATTTGTCGCTGACAGCCGGAAGTGCGCTGTGGTTCGGAAATGCTGATTCCGTACCTTCCCTACTTGCGGCAGGTATTCTCTTATCGTTTTTCAATCTGGGAGCATGGGGTGGCCTGTATGCGTACACTCCGGAGCTGTATCCGACGAGTGTGCGTTCTACCGGTACTGGGATGGCTGCATCATGCGGGCGGATCGGTGGAGTTATAGCACCGCTTTTGGTTGGTTATATGGTAAAGAACGGAATAGGAATCTCTTGGATTTTTACAATGTTTTTTGCCGTCATTTTGATTGGGGTGTTGGCAGTAGCTTTCTTTGGCAGGGAGACACGGAATATAGAGCTTGTGGATTAACTATCCAATATGAATATGACATAGAGAAGCCTGGGTGCGTACCCAGGCTTCTGTTGCATGTAAAGAATATTAGTTCAATGGCCGCTGCGGATCATAAGGATGTTCATCGTATGCTCGTTCTGCTGCACTTCCACCCTCTGACAGGTTATCGTTATAGTAATTTTCGTTTAATGTGCCATGATCGCGGAATGTCTGCATGATTTGCCGCGCTTGCTGGTCGTGCGCATTGACCAGTACAAGAATATCTCCGTTCTTCACATGTTTCTCATAATCCCTCGCTTCATTCTCAGGGATGCCCATGCCGATTAATGCCCCCATAAGCCCTAGAGCGCTTGCACCGAGTGCGGCCCCGCCCAATGTCGTAGCGATGGGTCCTGCCGCCACGATCGGCCCAATGCCCGGTATGGTTAAGGCGCCGATGCCTACCAGCAGACCTGTAAGGCCTCCGAGCATTCCTCCGGTCACAGCCCCTGTTGCCAATCCCTCATTGACCTTTGTGCCTGCCGCTTTTTCTATGCTGCGGATTTCAGAGCGGTCTTTGACAATGACCGAGATGTCCTCAGGCCGGTAACCCATAACCTTGAGTGCCTCTACTACTTTCGTCGCGTTATCACGCGTATGGAATACACCTACCAGTGTTCTTGCCAAAATAACACGCCTCCTTACGCTTATTGTTTTTCATTACCACAAAAAAGAAAGAGTTAACTGCGGCCTTACGAGAGACGTTGTAGGAAAAACATTTTTTTTGTCGAATCTTTTTAATTTAGAAAAAAAGAAGGGGAGGCTAATGCGCAGATGGAGAATTGTAAATGGATCTTAAAAAAGAGGGCAGATGGACAGAGAGAGGACGCATATTTAGCGCCGTTTACTGAACAGGAAGCAAGCAGGGTACAGGCGTTCCACAAGACGATGGACAGCTACCATCCAACTCCGCTGCATAGTCTTCGGCATCTGGCACAGCATTTGGGGATTGGAAAAATATATGTAAAAGATGAATCAAAGCGCTTTGGGCTACAGGCGTTTAAAGCGCTTGGCGGATCGTATGCGATTGGCCGGTACCTTGCGGCGCAGCTGCAAAAAGAGATCGAGGAGACATCGTTTCAAGAGTTAACATCGCCGAATGTCAGAAATAAGCTTGATCAGATTACCTTTGCCTCGGCAACAGACGGTAATCATGGCAGAGGTGTTGCTTGGTCGGCTACACAGTTTGGACAGAAGTCAATCATCTACATGCCGCAGGGTTCGGCGCAGATTCGACTTGAAAATATTCGTCGGGCAGGCGCAAAAGCAGAGATAACAAATCTGAATTACGACGATACCGTACGTCTCATGGAGAAGCATGCCGAAGTCAATGGATGGGTGCTTGTTCAAGATACAACTTGGGATGGGTATCAAGAAATACCGCTGCATATTATGCAGGGATATATGACGATGGTAATGGAAGCTCTTGAGCAGATGCGTGCAGATGGCGAAGAGAAGCCTACCCATGTTTTTATTCAAGTAGGTGTCGGCTCGATCGCTGGTGCGGTACAGGGCTTGCTTGTAAATATGTTCGGGGATGAGCGTCCGATTATGATTATTGTAGAGCCGAATAAAGCTGATTGTCATTATCGCTCCGCTTTAACGGAAGATGGAAGCCTGCAATATGTAACAGGCGCTATGGATACGATGATGGCAGGATTGGCTTGCGGAGAGCCGAATCCGCTCTCCTGGCAGATCATGAAGACGTATTGTGAGATGTTTATTTCATGTCCGGATGAAGTGGCAGCGCACGGTATGAGACTGTTAGGTAATCCGCTTGCAGATGATCCGCAGATCATCTCAGGGGAGTCAGGGGCGGTAACAAGCGGACTTGTAAGTCTTTTAATGCGTGAGAAACAGTTGCGTGAAGCGCGGGAGGAGCTGGCACTTGATCAAGATTCTGTTGTGCTGGTATTTAATACGGAAGGAGATACCGATCCAAAGAATTACCGGCGCGTAGTATGGGATGGAATTCTTTCGAATGCGTAAAATATAGGAAGCGGCTGGCATCGGATTTATCCGAGGGTCCAGCCGCTTTCTGTCTTGTGCAAGCATTTGATTTCTATAATAGCGTCTGTATTAAGTGGGCCGTAGATATGGGGATATAGATTCGAGTCCTTGGCTCGTTCATATTTGACCTCGGAGGTTACGCGATCTTCGTCGATGACAAGCAGCAATAATTCATCTGTACAATCTTTGTATACACGATTGGCTACATTCATGAGAAGGTCGTCGCCCTTGGTAGCGTGGATGAAGCCTTCCTCGTTGTAATCGCGCGGAACGTATTCTTTTTTATCTTTGAATTGTTCCCAGTAGGAGGCTTTGCATAAGCAGTAGATGATTCGCATAGTACCAGTCAATTCCTTTCCATTCCGAGTATAAACCGTACTGTTTTTTATTATGGGCGATTGAGATGGGGCAGGCCAGTAAAAGATGTAAAATTTCTTTTATTTTGTTGTAACTCTGCATATATTTTTTCGTATAGAAAGATAACCAATGGACAAAGGAGACAAGATTATATGTCCTTTTTTAAAGACTTGATGAAAATGCTGTCAGGAAACAAAAAGCACGGATATCGGCACTACAGCAGCAGCGACTATCATCGCCGTTCGCATCGTCCGCAGGACTATGGTCGTTCTCATTATGGGCACTCTCACTACAAGAAAAGAAAGTACTCAAGCCGCAGTTTCTTTAGCAGCTAGTCTATACGTATTCTACAGAAGGAGAGAGGATGAACAAAAGCCTCTCTCTTTTCATTTTCATCTAGCTCAGTCCCATAGTACAATATTTTTATAGTAGTAAATAATTGTTGGCAAGGGAGGGAAGCGAAGATGGGCCTGCAAGGGGAGTCTGAAGAAGAAGTGATATCCTTTCATTCAAAGGAGCGCTGGATGCGTAAGAGGAAGGAGATAGAGGCATGGAATCGGCATGAAAAGGTTGTAAGAAAGCCTAAAACGACGGTTCCGTTTCTTCATGATGAAGTGGATGAAGAACTATTTCCCGCTCTTTTTTTGTTGAATGATGCAGGCGTTCATACGCAGCACTCCTGTGCAGGTGTAAGTTTGTTGGATGATCCTATTCATCATTCCCTTTATGCGTATGTAACCATCCTTGATTCCAAGAAAGGCCGGGATCTGATTGCTGATCTGCAGCGGCGCATGCGCCACCGTCTTCTTGTCACATATGAACCAAAGAGAAAACGCTACGACCTTTCATCTTTTTATATTAAGCATAACCGTTCATTTTGTTTTTTGCTGTATCAGTATGCAATGTGCTGGAAAAAACACCCCTAGTGGTGAAAAACTTTTGTATACGTTACAATAAAAATAAAACGCTTTAAGTGGAGCTGAAAAGGAGAGAATCGTATGTCAGCGTTATCTGAGATCATGAAGTATAATCAGAATTTTGTTGAAGACGGAAAATACGAAGAATTTCGCACCACAAAATTTCCGGACAAGGGTATTGTTATTCTTACTTGTATGGATACTCGTCTTGTTGAACTTCTCCCTCATGCAATGAACCTGAAAAATGGTGATGCAAAAATCATCAAAAATGCTGGTGCATTGGTATCCCATCCATTTGGAAGTATCATGCGCAGCATCCTGGTAGCCGTATATGAGCTGCAGGCCAAGGAAGTGTTTGTAGTCGGACACCATGATTGCGGGATGACTAGTCTAGAGTCCAATGCATTGCTTGACAAAGCGAAGGCAAGCGGTGTAACAGAAGATAAGATTGAGACGCTGCAGCATGCAGGAATCGAGCTGGATAAATGGCTAACGGGTTTCGATAGTGTAGCCGACAGCGTACAGCAGACTGTAGATAATATTAAGAAGCACCCACTGTTCCCACAAGCAATTGCGGTTCACGGTTTGGTTATTCATCCGGAGACAGGGAAGTTGGACGTGGTGGTAGAAGGATAAGTGTAGTAAAAGAAAAGGGCGTCTGGCACACTAAAGGTCAGAAGCCCTTTTTTGCAATAGAAGGAAGGTATGCCAAGACGGAAGGAGTTGGGGATGTGACACGTCATATTATTATTGGCGGCGATGCGGCCGGCTTGAGTGCCGCTACGCAAATCCGGCGTTTGGACCCTGAAGCGGAGATTATCGTGTTTGAGAAAGACAATATCATCTCGTATGCCAAATGCGGCCTGCCTTATTACATAGGAGGGATCATTCCGGAAGCCGATCATCTTAAGGCAATGCCTCCAGATGTGCTGCAGGATAAGTTTGAAGTACAATTGCATATGAACAGTGAGGTAATGTCCATTCACCCGGATGAGAAGGTGATTACCGTACGCCAGAAAGGCGAGGAAGTGAAATATCCATATGATAAGCTGTTGATTGCGACAGGAGCACGCCCTCGTTTACCGGACTGGACGGGCGGAAAGCTTGATGGAGTATTCCCGGTAAATACAATGGCGGATGCGCACAGAATCAATGCATGGATTGAAGAAGAAGATGCTAGAAAAGTTGTTATTATCGGTGGAGGATATATTGGACTTGAGATGGCGGAGACTCTGACGCATAAAGGATGTAGGGTGACAGTTGTCACGCGCGGAGCCCAACTATTAAATCCCTTTGATCCGGATATGGCTAAGCTTGCGGAAGAAGAACTGCGAAAACATGGTGTAGATGTGTATTTGCAGGAGGATGTAATCGAAGTAAGAGGAGAAAACGGTCGAGCCGCCGAAGTATTAACAGAGAGGACAAGTTTTTCGGCACAGACGGTAATTGTGGCGGTAGGAATTATCCCGAACAGCGAGATGGCAATCGCGGCTGGAATACGGACAGGCCTAATGAATGCTATTGAAGTGAATGAGAAGATGGAGACAAGCCTTCCAGACATTTATGCTGCTGGGGATTGTGCCACTCAATATCATATGCTCAAGAAGATGGATGATTATATTCCGCTTGGAACAACGGCCAACAAGCAGGGGAATATCGCTGGTTATAACATGGCAAACAGTGAGAAAGTCTTCCCTGGAATATTGGGAACGGCGATTCTAAAAGCATTCGATCTAGAATGTGCGCGTACCGGTCTTAATGAAGAGGAAGCACGTAAGGCAGGGATTGCATTTGCTTGTGTAACCCGCCGTACGAAAGATCATGCCGGCTACTATCCCGATGCTAAGACATTATATGTGAAGCTTTTATATCAAGCAGATACGCATATACTGCTAGGCGGACAGCTTATCGGGTATGGGGGTACAAAGCGAATTGATACGCTTGCTTGTGCCATTACTTCCGGTATGACACTCGAAGAACTCATAGATCTTGATGTAGCATATGCTCCTCCGTTTTCCGGAGTATGGGATCCTATCCAACAGGCTGCCAGAGAAGTGCTCAAGGGACTAACCAATAATAAGGAAAAGAGGTAATGGATATGAAAACGAAAACGATTCTAGTTCCGGTTGACGGATCGCAACATGCGCTGCGGGCATTGAGAGAGGCAGCGGATATGGCGAAAGCTTTTGATGGCACTATTCTTTTGTTAAATGTTCAATATGATTTAGAGACCTTCCATACGCGTCGTTTTTTTAGTCGTGAACAGATCGAGCAGTATGAAAAAGAACTGAGCGATGAGGTACTTACTCCTGCCGTAGATGAATTACGACAGTATGAAGTAGCGTTTGAAGTGAAGGTAAGGGTGGGCAGCCCGAAAAAAGAAATTATAGCGGAAGCGTCAGAATGCAGTGCTGACTATATTGTAATGGGTTCGCGCGGCATGGGTTCAGTGATGGGGAGTGTGCTAGGGAGCGTAAGTTATGGCGTACTAAATGAGGCATCGTGTCCGGTAGTGATCGTACCGAATCGTAAGGAGAAGTAAGAATCTTCAAGATAAAGCAGAAGCTGAGGTGAACTACATATGAAGGTTGAGACGATTCGCTTTGCAGATGAAGCAAAAATCGTATGGCAGGAGACCGCGGGACTTGCGATTGTAACAATAAAACGGCCATGGGCAAGAAACGCCATGACACCGGAAATGTGGAAGGCATTAGCTGATATCGGAAGAAAAATTGAAAAGAACGAGAAAATAAAAACGGTGATCTTGCGGGGAGATGGGAATCAGTTTACCGTAGGCTCAGATATTAAGGCATTTCATAAGATGTCGATTGAAGAGGCGAATGAAGCCTTTGTTGTCATGGAAGATGCGATTTCGTCATTTGAGCATTTGCGGATTCCGACCATTGCGTTTCTTACAGGCCCGGCTATGGGGGCGGGCTTGGAATTGGCGCTTTCCTGTGATTTGCGTATAGGGACTCCAGATGCTTTGCTTGGAATCCCAATTGGGAAGTTGGGTATTACAATTAGCCAACGCTTTTCACAGCGCTTGGTCAATCTCATTGGTCCAAGCCGTACGAAGGACTTGATTTTCACGGGTCGTGCATTTAAAGCTGAAGAAGCGTATAGCCTTGGGCTCCTGAATTACCTGGTAAGTGAAGAGGAGGCAGATGCATTCTTGTTGGAGTTAGCAAGAACTGTATCCTGCGCTTCCATGAATTCGTTACAGGCGGCTAAGGAAGCGGTAGCGCGTTGTGTACCGTATACAGAAGTTGCATTTGGCCATCGTGGCTATCCACAGTATATTGATCCTGTTGATTTCCCTGAAGGTGTGGCTGCTTTCGTGGAAAAACGAGAGCCGAGATTTGGACGTTCTGTTCAAGCTTCATCATAGCTTTACAAAAAATTAGCCTTTTCCCTGGCTGAATAGAGTCGTTTGTATTATACAATGAATATAGTAACAGCAAATCAATGCTGCAAAAGGAGATGACGGTATGACTGGCACCGGTATGTGTATGCAAAGAGAAAGTAAAAGGCCGGGACAGGTGTGCCGTCTCTACGTTATGTCTTTTTTACGCATAGGCAAGAAGATACCAGGCATAAAATGTTCTATGTTGGAGAGCAATAAAAGGACTACCTCATGTTGTATTGAGGCAGTCCTTTGTTTTTTATTAAAGGTAAAGCACATAATCAATATTGATGACAGGAGGGGTAGTGTGGATAGGATGAAGCCATATAAAGATGGTGCCTTCTACAATATGAGTGAAACATTTGTAAGCTTTAACGATGTATTTGCCCGTATTTTGCGGTTTGTAGAACAAGATCCGCTTGCAGAATATGCGATGGCGATTGGGACGGATTCACATGCGTATCAATCCTATACGAAGTTTACATCTGCTGTATTGATTCATCGTTTAGGTAAAGGCGCGTGGGGATGCCTGCGTGATTATGTTGTGCCTCGTCGTATACAAAGCTTGCGTGAAAAGATTTCGCTTGAGACCTCTCTTAGTCAGGAAATTGCTTATTATGTGACTCCGGAAATGGTTACGCGTATCTCGGATGTATTGTTGCCATATGTAGATAAGGGAGCGGACTTTACTCTGTCTATTCATTTGGATATTGGTACGAAGGGAGCCACGAAGGAGCTAATTAAAGAAATGGTGGGTCGTATTCAAGCAATGGGAATTGAAGCGAAAATTAAACCCGAATCCTATGTAGCTTCAAGCTATGCAAATCGGTTTACAAAGCGAAGTTCTATTCTGAAACGTCAAGCAAACTAATCGAGTCTATAGGTTTATTTAAACATTTTTTTAGGATTTTAAAAAAGTGCTTGCCATGTTTATTTAAAGCATGATATATTAATTTCTGTCGCTGATAATACTTTAAAGGTAGAGAAGCGACTACATAGACACAACATGTTCCGCAGTAGCTCAGTCGGTAGAGCAATCGGCTGTTAACCGATCGGTCGCTGGTTCGAGTCCGGCCTGCGGAGCCATCATGTGGCCCGTTGGAGAAGCGGCTTAACTCACATGCCTTTCACGCATGCATTCAGGGG
>NZ_JBFTXJ020000026.1 GCF_041379945.2 Aneurinibacillus sp. REN35
AACCAAAAATCAAAGTTTCCTTTATATGCGTCATTTTTCTTCAATCCAGTTTTCAGGGTGCAAACCTAATTCATAGTGAGCCTATAGCTCAGGGGATAGAGCACTGGTCTCCGGAACCAGGTGCCCAGGTTCGAATCCTGGTAGGCTCGCCATATATGCGGTCGTGGTGGAATTGGCAGACACGCTATCTTGAGGGGGTAGTGATCTTTCGATCGTGCGAGTTCGAGTCTCGCCGACCGCACCATCTAATTCATATTTATAGAAATTAACGCATGCGCCAAATGTAGGCGTTTTTTTTATGTTGTAAAACAATATACTCAGCTCTTTATGCCTCTCCTTAGTTGACAATTCATTAGCAAAGGTCTTACACTATTTATAAATATTATAAAAAGAGAGTAATTCTTTTTTAGAAAGAGGTGCATGACCTATGTCCGCAGAAATAATGCAAACAGCGCTGAATAAATTAAAGGAAGCTGGAGTGCGGATGACTCCTCAACGTCATGCGATTTTGAGCTATTTACTAAATACGATGTCTCATCCAACTGTTGATGAGATCTATAAATCGCTAGAGGGGACATTCCCTAATATGAGTGTGGCTACGGTCTATAATAATTTGCGTGTTTTTAAAGATATTGGACTAGTAAGAGAATTAACATATGGTGATGCTTCAAGCCGCTATGATGCTGATATGAGTGATCATCATCATGCTGTATGTATAAACTGTGGTAAAGTCAAAGATTTTTACTATCCGCAATTAGATCAAGTAGAAGAGGAAGCGACAGCACAAACGGGATTTGCGGTTGCTACACATCGACTTGAAGTATACGGATTATGCGAAGGCTGCCGTCTTTCACAATAAGTAGGCTATATATAGGAAGAGGAGTGCATACATGCTGCACTCCTCTATTTTCGTTTTATTTTGCAAAGCCTGTATAAATCCAAATGGCATCTCTCAAAAATTCAGCCGTACCAGGTTGCTTTTCATCATAATATGCCTTAAATCGTTCATCATCTACATACATTTGAGCAATCCCCGCATGTGCTTCTTTACTATACTCGCTCCAGTAATATGTTAGCCATTGTTTATGCAGCTCTGCCGCTTTTTGCGCCAGATCACTTGCAGGGTCTCCGGTTTTGAGCGCTTGAGTTAATGTTTCGGCTACTTTATTTGCAAGATGTGTTACTTCTTCATACTCTTCCTCTGTCATATTTTTAAACTTTTGATTAGACTTGTTAACGACATTTTCCCCGTATTTCTCACGAATTTCTTTACCATATCTCTCTTCATTATCATCAATCATTTTTTGCTTAAAACCTTCGAATTTTTCTTTATCCGTCATCATTATTCTCCCTTCTTTTGAAGCAATTGTTTTTTCCACATTAGCGATCAACTGATTTAGTTGATTTCTTTTGTCCAGGAGTTTTTTACGATGCTCTGCAAGGGCGTTAGCTGCGTTAAAGGAGGGATCATTCACGATCGCTTTTATCGTGTCTAGACTGATTCCAAGTTCTCTATAAAACAAAATTTGCTGTAATTTGTCAATCTCAGTCTGACCATAAATTCGATATCCAGACGAGTTTATTCTTGCCGGCTTAAGAATGTCAATCTCATCATAATACCGCAGTGTTCTCGTGCTGATTCCTGCCAGATGAGCAAGTTTTTGCACCGTGTATTCCATGTAATTACCTCCTGACAACATCACTGTATACTTTTACGTAACGTCAAGGTCAATACTTTTGCAAAAAAATTCTAGATAGGGAGAATAGCATACTTTTATTATGCATGGTCATTACATGCTCTTAAGGATAAACCAGGAAATATAAAAAAGCTTGCCGACAATTACACCAGCAAGCTTTTCATTATAAGGCTTCATATAGACCTCATTGTTTATATGTATATGTGCTACAGATTTATGATGTAGGTGAAGAAGTTGGAGCATCTGCTGGATCAAGTGATAGAGGTTGTTTGCAAAACATGCACTCATCACGCAGACCGACCACCTTTGTTACTTTGTTGCAGCTTGGACAGTATACTTGAGTAGCCTTTGTGGAAACCATACCGAGCCACATGTACATGACCGTACTTCCCATAATACAAAGAAAGCCAAACACTAAAAAAATGGACATCATGATAGCACTACCAGCAAACCATGATCCTAAAAAGCCTGCAAAGGCAGAGTAGCCGATATACATAATAATAATACCAATAAATACCATTCCGAGTGCTAATGTCCGTAATTTATTCAGCTTGCCTGAAAATAACATGTACTTTTCCCTCCTGTAGCATTCCTACAAAATTATAGCATGTTTTGCAAAAAAATACCTCCTCAAAAATTCGAGGAGGAAAGAAGGATATAGTTAGTACCTCAGGAAGAGTAAAAGAAATGTACAAAACCATCATAAATCATCATTAACACTATGTCAATAGTAGAAGGTGAAAATAGCTGGTTTGTCGAATGATTTAAGTATAGACAATTATGATATTGAAAAGGTGAATTGCCTTACAAAGCGTGAGAGGAGGTTGTGTACAGTATGGATGACACATTTTCCACTTCGTTTCTTTTAGAATTAATGGACAATGAAGCGGAATCACTCGTTCGAGTACAATCGAATGGGCAGAAAAGTACGTTAATTGACGGATTTGATGAATTATATCTCGTTGTTGTAAAAGAGATGCGAGAAAAGATAAGAGTAAAGAATCTTTTACATAATGCTGCTAATATTCAAGTGCGTTGGGTAGATCAACAATATTTTGCTCATATTATTGAAAATCGCTTTCACCGACGATTTGTTCAGTGGGCGTTACAAGGCGAAATATTGTACGACAAAAATAACTATATAGCACAAGTGAGAAGCAAATTTTCCACTTATCCCTCGGTGTTTCACAGACGAACTGTTTGCGTGGAATTTACACGCTTTTTACGTCACTATTTAGAAGCAAAAGAACATCTTAGTGAAGAGCAGGTATTCGAGGCCTATAATAGTATGTTTCGTGCTTTACATCATTGGGCGAGATTGGCAGTCATTGAGGCAGGTCAGGTGCCTGAGACAGTTGTGTGGGAACAAGTTTCTAAAATTGACTACTCTATTTTCAAACTTTATGAAGAACTTATTACAACAAATGATCCGCTCGAGAAGCGGATTGAACTGCTGCTATTGGCCAGCGAGTTCTCCGTGATCTCTAAGATGGCGGAATGCAGTCGGTTTTTATTTGATATCATGCGAACAAAAAAAGAACCATGGTCAGTTAATGAACTGCTGCATCATCCTGAATTCGAAGGGGTGCAGTTTGATTTGATTCTTTTATTGGAGAAATTAGTGAAGCGCTCTTTGTTAAAAGAGGTGCCTGTCGAAAGTGAATATGGGATTGAAAAGAAGTACAGTATGATCTAGTCATTCTTGCCCCGGATTAATTCCGGGGTTTTTTGCAGTATGTACTGCAAGGCTGTTGATTATCCAGTACGATCCAAACTATATCGTCACCACGCCATGCCCCAAACGGGCGTCGGTTCGTCTTCTACACAGAAGCATCAAGGGCCGCTTTTTTGCCCTTGGCTAGTCGGGACAACCGCTCGGAAGAGACACGAAAATCCTTGTTTGTGTCCTGTTGTGGTGGTCTTTTCCCCTCCGAGTCATCCACACCCTCGGTATCCATAAATAGATAGAAAAGGATGAGGCGTAGGATGTGCGTCTCATTTATTTTTCTGTGTGGAGCACGTGGTGTCAAGGATGAAACCGACCGGCAACTGTCTGCTGTCCCCTGTACTACATAGATGTTTGGCAGGTCCGGCATTGATGCCACAAAGCGGCCGTATTCCTTCCTTATGAGAAAACGACAAGGGAACACGCGGACGCATGCCTCTTATTCTTCTGATATATGGATAATCAGAAGGTGTGTATTTACTGTTATGAACCGAAAATGATGTAAAGTAGTGAGAAATATTGTGAAGTAAAATTGCGCCATAAATGCATTATTGTTTAAAAATTTATAAAGCAAATAAAGAACGCATTCTGACATCGCTTTTTATAAGAACATATTAAAAATATCATGTTTTTAATTGACGAACTACAGGATATTATGATACATTATTACTTGTCGCTGCTAAAAGCAGTGAAGGGATTTAGAAAAATAAAAAATAAAAAAGTTGTTGCAAAAAGTGTTTTGGTTTGATAAGATATAAAAGTCGCCGCTGAGATACGATGCGGTGCGAAAGTACAATAAGTTCCTTGAAAACTGAACAGTGACACTCGATGTGTGCGAGTAAATATATC
>NZ_JBFTXJ020000027.1 GCF_041379945.2 Aneurinibacillus sp. REN35
GGTTATCTGTTCAAAGCCGCCGCGATGATGCGCCGCCGCAAGCATGAATTCTCTGCCTGGCTGATGCTTGAGGCAGGCAAGAGCCGCGGTGAAGCGGATGCCGATACGGCGGAAGCGATCGACTTCATGGAATACTACGCACGTCAAATGCTGGAGCTTACCGAGCGGGGTCGCCATACACTGACCCGTCTGCCAGGCGAAGACAACCGTCTGGACTACATTCCGCTTGGTGTTGGCGTGATCATTCCGCCGTGGAACTTTGCCTTAGCCATTGTGGTGGGTATGACGACGGCTGCTATCGTTGCAGGGAATACGGCGATTTTGAAGCCAGCCAGCCAAACCCCGGTCATTGCCTATAAATTTTATGAATTGTTGGTGGAAGCCGGCCTTCCGGCCGGTGTCGTGAACTTTGTGCCGGGGCGTCCGGATGTCATCGGCGATTATTTGGTGGATCATAAGCTGACTCGGTTCATCAGCTTCACAGGGTCCCGTGCGGTTGGCCTGCGCATTCATGAGCGCTCCTCTAAAGTAGCACCGGGACAAATCTGGATGAAGCGTCTCGTAGCGGAGATGGGCGGAAAAGATGCGATTGTCGTGATGGACGATGCCGATCTGGAACTGGCAGCTCAGAACATCGTAGCCTCTGCGTTCAGCTTCTCCGGACAGAAATGCTCCGCCTGCTCGCGTGCCATCATCCATGAAAATGTATATGACACCGTACTGGAGCGTGTAGCGGAGATCACGAAAGGACTCAAGGTAGGCGATGTACGCGATGCATCTAACTACACCGGTCCGGTGATCGATGAGAAGGCCCTGAACAAAGTCATGGAATACGTAGAGATTGGCAAGCAGGAAGGCCGTCTGGTTGCAGGCGGTACCCCGGTTGGGGCGGATGGATTCTTCGTTGCACCGACGATCTTTGCGGATGTGGACCCAAATGCACGCATCATGCAGGAGGAAGTGTTCGGCCCGTTTGTCGCGTTTACGAAGGTGCGCGACTTTGACCATGCGATGGAAGTGGCAAACAATACGGAATACGGTCTGACCGGCTCGGTATTCACCCGCAGCCGGGAGCTGATTGACCGTGCGCGTGTGGAATTCCACGTGGGGAACCTGTATTTCAACCGCAAATGCACGGGAGCCATTGTGGGCGTGCATCCGTTTGGCGGCTTCAACATGTCAGGCACCGACTCCAAAGCAGGCGGTCCGGACTATCTGCTTCAGTTCACACAGCC
>NZ_JBFTXJ020000028.1 GCF_041379945.2 Aneurinibacillus sp. REN35
ATTGGATCTTTCCTACTTGCGCATTTTTCTTCACTATCCAGTTTTCAAAGTACAAGATGTGTACATTCTTTTTGTCTTCACCTGTTGCTCCTTACGGAGAAGGTGATCTGTCCGCTTGGCTCAGCTTATCGGGCACGTTCCAAACATCTGGGCCTCTCAAAGAGGGAGACAATGGAACGTGAGTTCCCGAACGCCTCTCCGCGCTACGTGGCGGATCAAACGGTTCAGAAAAAAGAACGTCTCACTTTTATAATAGTTCAGCAGTTTCTATGAAGCATGTTCAAAAGAACGCTGCCGGCCTGGCGATGTCCTACTCTCCCAGGGCGTTGCCACCCAAGTACCATCGGCGCTGAAGGACTTAACTTCTGTGTTCGGGATGGGAACAGGTGTGACCCCTTCGCCATCATCACCAGACAACAAAATTGCTTCCTTTTTTCTCGCAGGATTTTCCTCCCTCGATGTATGACCGCGGGTCCGGAAAAAGTTGCTTCGAAAAAAGAAGTCAATTCTTTTGTAATTAAGATACGACAAGATGTTGGTGGAGGTAAGCGGGATCGAACCGCTGACCTCCTGCTTGCAAGGCAGGCGCTCTCCCAGCTGAGCTATACCCCCACATCAAAATCTATTTGATCAAGCTAAACAGCTTGGTATTGTAAAAGGAACGAAGTTCCTTCAAAACTGAACAGTGAACAAACAATGTGTCAAGTCTCCATAGAAAGGAGGTGATCCATCCGCACCTTCCGGTACGGATACCTTGTTACGACTTCACCCCAATCATCTGCCCCACCTTCGGCGGCTGGCTCCTTGCGGTTACCTCACCGACTTCGGGTGTTGCAAACTCTCGTGGTGTGACGGGCGGTGT
>NZ_JBFTXJ020000031.1 GCF_041379945.2 Aneurinibacillus sp. REN35
TCCGGATACAGCGGCAGCGCCATCGTACCAAGAGCGGCTTTCTCTGATTCTGCTAAGCTTCCATCCTCGTATCCGAGACCTTTGTATACCTCCTGCTTATGCAGCGGAACCGGATAGTACACGCCGGATGCGATGCCGTGCTCTCCAAGGTACGCCATCAATTCATCACGGTATTCGGTTTGGATAATGTACAGATGGAAGACCGCTTCTCGTCCTTCTTTTACATAAGGCAGAGTGATCGGCAAATCTTTCAATGCTTCGTTATAGATCGCTGCTTTATCGCGTCGCTGTTGATTCCATTGGTCGATGTATTTCAGTTTGACCTGCAGCATGGCAGCTTGCAGGGCATCTAGACGGCTGTTGTAGCCGATGATGGAATGATAGTATTTCGGATTGCTGCCGTGTACGCGCAGAATTTGAATTTTGCGGGCCAGTTCATCGTCATTGGTCACAACGATACCGCCATCTCCATACCCTCCCAGATTTTTCGTCGGGAAGAAGGAGAAGCAGCCCGCTGTACCGATGGAGCCGATGCGCTTGCCGTTATACTTGGAGCCGATTGCCTGGCAGGCGTCTTCGATCACATGCACATTATGTTTGGTGGCGATCGCCATCACCTCATCCATGTCTACCGGCTGACCGAAGATATGGATCGGGATAATCGCTTTTGTGCGCGGTGTGATGGCTGCTTCTAGCTTCGCGGGGTCGATATTATATGTCTTCGGATCAATATCGGCAAATAC
>NZ_JBFTXJ020000032.1 GCF_041379945.2 Aneurinibacillus sp. REN35
TCCAAACATAAATTGCCGGTCTATGACAACGTGCTTGACCGTCAGTTTAAGCCTGAAGCGCCAAACCGTGCCTGGGTGTCTGATATTACGTATATTGCGACGCAGCAGGGCTGGGTGTATTTAGCGAGCGTTATGGATCTGTATTCCCGGAAGATCGTCGGCTGGGCGCTTAGCGACCGAATGACGAAAGAACTTGTGCTTGAGGCGTTTGATAAGGCCTGCATACGCCAGAAGCCGCCAAAAGAATTAATACACCACTCTGACCGAGGAGCGCAGTACGCCTCCAAAGACTACCGGGAGCGCATAGCTACGATGGAGATGACCGGAAGCATGAGTCGCAAAGGTAACTGCTACGACAACGCCTGCATCGAAGCCTTCCACAGCGTCCTCAAGAAGGAGCTCATTTACCAAACGAAGTTCAAGACGCGAAAGCAGGCGTACGAAGCGATTTACGAGTACATCGAACTAGAGTACAACCGTATCCGTATCCATTCTGCGATTAATTACCTCACTCCGCACGAATGCGAAAAAAGGTATTACCAGCAGCGGGTTGCGTAAAA
>NZ_JBFTXJ020000033.1 GCF_041379945.2 Aneurinibacillus sp. REN35
GCGTGCCCGGAGAGACTCGAACTCCCAACCTTCTGATTCGTAGTCAGACACTCTATCCGATTGAGCTACGGGCACATAATTAACATATCTATTGGGCCCCGCAAAAGTATTCGGCATAAGCTGCAAAGCATGTGCTTCACTTTTGTGGGTAGAACATAGATGGAGCGGACAACGAGATTCGAACTCGCGACCCCGACCTTGGCAAGGTCGTACTCTACCAACTGAGCTATGTCCGCATATAGTTTTACTGCTTTTGGGCCCCATAAAAGTATTCGGCATAAACTCCAAAGCCTTCTCTTCACTTTTAAGGGAAAAGTGATGCGGGTGGAGGGACTTGAACCCCCACGCCGAAGCGCTAGATCCTAAGTCTAGTGCGTCTGCCAATTCCGCCACACCCGCATGTGTAACATTCCTGCCCTCTTGGGCCCTGCAAAAGTACTTGGCATACGCTGCAAAGCATGTGCTCCACTTTTGTAGATAAATCATGGTGAACCATACTGGACTCGCGATGCACAGGATGTGCAAGCTTCCGTGTTGCTCACAGGAC
>NZ_JBFTXJ020000034.1 GCF_041379945.2 Aneurinibacillus sp. REN35
TGACAAAGAAGAAATCGCTTCGTCGGCTTATAGAGCCAGGTTCAAATGTGATTGCCGATTTTACCTGTCAGGTTGGTACGCCACAAAAGCGTTCTGAACATCGGCATCGTATCGTAGAGTTCACAGACCCACAGGGAAACGTCATGCGTGTGGTTACGAATCTATATCATATGGATGCAGAGACGATTGCTTCGATGTATCAGGCCCGATGGGCCATTGAAGTCTTTTTTCGCTGGATCAAGCAGCATCTGAATATCCCAACGTTATTTGGCACGACAGAAAACGCTGTGTTTAACCAGCTCTATGCGGCGCTTCTTGCCTATGTCGTATTCAAAACCTTACATGAAGAACGCAGGCACCATCCGTTGATTCAAGGAACCAGCTTCATCAGTTTTACTCGTCAGTTGTTGGAAGCAGAACTTCGTGTAGAATGGCAGCTTATTTTTCAATCATTCATAAAAAGCTACAAACAGTTGTACGGGAG
>NZ_JBFTXJ020000035.1 GCF_041379945.2 Aneurinibacillus sp. REN35
GTAATATTGATCGTCTCGACCATAATCGGGCGAATATCCTTCCAGCCCATCTCCCGGTAGATCACGACCGAGACGATAATTCCGTACACGACAGCAATAACGGCCGATTCCGTCGGGGTCGCTACCCCGGTATAGATGCTGCCGAGAATCAGAATTGGAAGGAACGCACCCCAGAGCGCCTTGAGCGACGCTTTGACTCGTGTTTCCATGGTTGATTTCTCATCGCTGCCATAGCCGTTTTTACGCGCGTAATAGATGGCGGAGAGAATCAGCACACCACCAAGCAATAGACCTGGAATGACTCCCGCCATGAACAGCTTACCGATGGATTCCTCGGCGGTAATGCCGTAGATGATCAGCGGAATGCTCGGCGGAATCAAGATGCCTAAGGTTCCGGCCGCAGCCACCAGACCCATCGCATACTTCTTATCATAGCCTGCACT
>NZ_JBFTXJ020000036.1 GCF_041379945.2 Aneurinibacillus sp. REN35
CACGAGTGTTGATTAGCCAAAAAAAGTAAATAAAAAACGAAAAAGAGGCGCCTTTTTCGGGAAAAGAGTTTGTACACCACATACAAACTTTTACGAAAAGAGGCGACCTCCCATGAAAAAGTCTACCACACTTCTTGATCTGCTGAAACACTTGGTTTCTGAAGAAGATGTACAAACGATAGTAGCTTCACATGGCTATCAGGATGTAGGGCGCAAGCTACCTATCAACACGTTATTACAATTTCTTGTGATGGCAGCGACCCATGAATGGAAAAGCCTTCGTCATGCTGCTGATGTAGGACAAGCCTACGGACTCCCGTCCGTTCATTATTCTACGTTATCCAAAAAGGCAAGCGAGGTTCCCTATGCCATTTTTAAGGATCTTTTTCTTCTGCTTCTTTCTCGTTGTAATCGCCGCATTCGCC
>NZ_JBFTXJ020000037.1 GCF_041379945.2 Aneurinibacillus sp. REN35
GCAGCGGTGACAGGTGGTGCATGGTTGTCGTCAGCTCGTGTCGTGAGATGTTGGGTTAAGTCCCGCAACGAGCGCAACCCTTGTCCTTAGTTGCCAGCATTCAGTTGGGCACTCTAGGGAGACTGCCGTCGACAAGACGGAGGAAGGTGGGGATGACGTCAAATCATCATGCCCCTTATGTCCTGGGCTACACACGTGCTACAATGGATGGAACAACGGGCAGCCAACTCGCAAGAGTGAGCGAATCCCTTAAAACCATTCTCAGTTCGGATTGCAGGCTGCAACTCGCCTGCATGAAGCCGGAATCGCTAGTAATCGCGGATCAGCATGCCGCGGTGAATACGTTCCCGGGTCTTGTACACACCGCCCGTCACACCACGAGAGTTTGCAACACCCGAAGTCGGTGAGGTAACCG
>NZ_JBFTXJ020000038.1 GCF_041379945.2 Aneurinibacillus sp. REN35
CGATGGTACTTGGGTGGCAACGCCCTGGGAGAGTAGGACATCGCCAGGCCGGCAGCTTTCTTTTGAATATGCTTCATAGAAACTGCTGAACTATTATAAAACGTTTGGTGTGTTTTTCTGACACGTTTATCCGGTTGCTTAGTGGCTGGAGATGTTCGGGATTTCGCGTTCAACTGTCTTCCTCTTTGAGAGGCCCAGATGTTTTGAACGCGCCGAAAATCCGACAGACACGGACGTATGCACTTGCGTGCAATGGATAACAGGGAAAGAATAAACATCGCCAACGCTTGTTCCTTGAAAACTGGATAGTGAAGAAAAATGCGCAAATAGGAAAGATCCAATTGTAAGGTGATAACCCTTTGAAGGTTAAGCTACAAAGGGCGCACGGTGGATG
>NZ_JBFTXJ020000039.1 GCF_041379945.2 Aneurinibacillus sp. REN35
AGTTTTTCACATACGGTCCCATAATGTAGTTGCCGCTTTCAAGCACATTATCAATCGCTTGCTTAATTTCCGGCTTGATAGCTTCATATTGTACCTTTAAATCGAGTAATGAAATTTTTCTTTTTATTGTATCCATAGTTTCTCTCCCAAATTATTTTAGAGATCATTAACATTAAGCGGCTTTTGTAATTCACTTGCACGATATATCGCTAAGACAAGTTTAAGTGCGTTTTTTCCATCCTCACCCGTTATAAGTGGCGAACAATCCTTCTCAATTGCTTGTACCATATCAGCAATAATATGTTGATGACCGGGGGTACCGAATGGGTCCTGCTCTATCTGATTGATGAGCTGTGCCGTCTCTTCCTCCG
>NZ_JBFTXJ020000040.1 GCF_041379945.2 Aneurinibacillus sp. REN35
TCATCGACGCGTTGAATTTGAAAGTAGGCACGATCTGCGACAAGAACAAAGTTTGGATCAAGAAACGAGTCCATCATCGGGCTATCATGGCGTAATCCTGTTGTTTCCATGACATTCTGAGGCATCTTCGATGCCTCTAACAGCGCCACATGAAGTTTCACACCGGATCGTTTTCCATGATACGGAGCCCAAGGAAGCCGACCTTCTCCTACGGTCATCGTGGTGGAATCAATGAGTAGCAGCTCTTTTGGAAATGCCGTGGAGCGGCGAATGCGGCGATTACAACGAGAAAGAAGCAGAAGAAAAAGATCCTTAAAAAT
>NZ_JBFTXJ020000041.1 GCF_041379945.2 Aneurinibacillus sp. REN35
ATCACCTCCTTTCTATGGAGACTTGACACATTGTTTGTTCACTGTTCAGTTTTGAGGGAACTTTGTTCCTTAGAGTGCCAGGCCTTTAGGCTTGACGAGATAAAATGTTTGTGGGGCTATAGCTCAGCTGGGAGAGCGCTACACTGGCAGTGTAGAGGTCAGCGGTTCGATCCCGCTTAGCTCCACCATTTTTGCGTTCTCTCGTAATTGGAACTCATAAATATAAAGAATTGATTTCTTTTTTTGAAGCAATTCGATGTCTGGTGATGATGGCGAAGGGGTCACACCTGTTCCCATCCCGAACACAGAAGT
>NZ_JBFTXJ020000042.1 GCF_041379945.2 Aneurinibacillus sp. REN35
CAGTTCTAGAGCCCGAACCGAATCGTACGAGGGCTGCATCAACGCCGCGTAATCGTCATCGCCCAATACCTCGGACAGCAAATACCCGTTGTTATGAGCCGTCATCGCTACAGCGCTGCTAACCGAGAAATAGACCTCCATCAGGAACTCCCGATGTCGCACATCGATGCGGTTCAACTCGCTGAAGATTTCTCCAACCTTATCGTAGACGCGCTTCCAGTTGCTGACTTCCAGCAGATGAGCTACGGTCGGGTGCTCATGAAGACTGCGCAGCGCAGCAACGTGCGGCTTCGTCTCCATCAAGG
>NZ_JBFTXJ020000043.1 GCF_041379945.2 Aneurinibacillus sp. REN35
ACAACCTGCACCGCGCGCCGATGTTTTCCGGCGCGATCGAGGGCACGGGCCCGCGGTATTGCCCGTCCATCGAAGACAAGATCGTCCGCTTCGCCGACAAACCAAAGCATCAGATCTTCCTGGAGCCGGAAGGCCGGAATACGAAGGAGTACTACGTTCAAGGGCTGTCTACGAGCATGCCCGAGGATGTGCAGCTGCAAATTCTGCGCTCGATTCCGGGGCTGGAGAAAGTCGAAATGATGCGCACCGGCTACGCCATCGAGTACGATGCGGTCGTTCCGACGCAGCTGTGGCCGTCG
>NZ_JBFTXJ020000044.1 GCF_041379945.2 Aneurinibacillus sp. REN35
GACGGCGCCGGGGTCCGAATTGACGCTGCCACCCAAGCTGGTGCCCGATCCGGTTGTCTGGAACAACTACCGGCAGGTATGGGTCGAAGTCAACTTCCTGCAGTACACCATGAACAGCACCTTTATTACCATGATGGATCTGATCGGAATGGTTGCTTCCTGTGCGATTGTTGCGTACGGACTCGCTTTTTTTGAATTTCGAGGACGGAATTTGATCTTTTTGGCGATGCTCGGCACGATGATGCTGCCTTCTCAAATTACGATGATCCCAACGTATTTTATT
>NZ_JBFTXJ020000045.1 GCF_041379945.2 Aneurinibacillus sp. REN35
GCGTCAGTCGCGGAATCGATATCGGACTTTGTTTTCTATATATCTCCGAACGGCACCGACTGGACGAAGTTATCGAAACAGGCGACAATCGAAGACAAGCCGATTACGAGCGTCAACTGGACCGACCGTAAATACGCACTGAATGATTTGCCTTCGGGAACGAATGATCTGAAGATCGAGTTTCCGGCCGTCGACGGCGCCTTCTGGAATCCGCAGTTAAGCCGGGTCGAGTTGACGGCGAGCGTGGGCGCGACAACGGACACGAAGTAGATTCCAAGCAAAT
>NZ_JBFTXJ020000046.1 GCF_041379945.2 Aneurinibacillus sp. REN35
CCATGGTATTGCTACCACTAGAACCTGAATCTAGCGCGTCTGCCGATTCCGCCACATCCGCATTGGGTTCCTTCAAAAGTATTTAGCATAAGCTACAAAGCATATGCTTCACTTTAGTAGGTATATAATGGTGAGCCAACTGGACTCGCGATGCACAGGATGTGCAAGCTTCCTCGTTGCTCACAGGACGTGAGCGCTTGTAGCGGAAGTTCCGCATACTACGGTGAGCGTTCAGATGGAACAACATTGTAAATGGTGAGCCATACTGGACTCG
>NZ_JBFTXJ020000047.1 GCF_041379945.2 Aneurinibacillus sp. REN35
GTCGGGCGAAAATAGAGGTGGCTTCAAAATTCTAATTCCGAGGAGGTAAGGCATGAGCGAACAGGGAAAAAATGAGCAGGCCGAGGAAATTGAGAAAGCACTTTTGGAGGCAGAGGAAGAAGCGCGAAACGATCCGACACGTTTAGGTCATCAAACGGTGATGGATCGTGTACGCCGGGTAATAGGCAAGGAACGTTGATGGAAGCCAAATACCGTTATGTTTCGCACGAAGACGCTGAGCGATCAGCGTCTTTTTGTCGTTTCGATACCCC
>NZ_JBFTXJ020000048.1 GCF_041379945.2 Aneurinibacillus sp. REN35
TTATTAGTTAGTTCCTTAAATACCTCATAATATCTCCACAAGTAGAGAGGATGCAGGGGCATGAGCATTCCCTTCCATTCTACCGGCGTTTTTATATACAGCACATCTAACAGCAAAAGGGCTCTAGCTACAAAGTTACTTCCCTTTTGACTAATTTCATGCATTGAAAGCTCATTATTACAATAGGCACGAAGTAAGCTGGCCCAGCCCTCTACATATTTTTTTAAGGCTTCTTGAAGAGCGAGGTCCACACCGAATGACA
>NZ_JBFTXJ020000049.1 GCF_041379945.2 Aneurinibacillus sp. REN35
CGTCGGGCTCATAACCCGAAGGTCGCAGGTTCAAGTCCTGCCCCCGCAACCAATAAAGTATTTGTACTACGTCGATTCATCTTCTATGTTCAAATACGATGGTAGTACCCGCAGGGTGCAACCAAAGTTATCCGAACAACGTCGAATCGGTATCTATGATGGATAAAATCAGTGGTACTTGAAAAGTGCAACCAATAAAGTATTGTATACGGAGCCGTGGTGAAGTTGGAGTTCACGCTGGACTGTCACTCCGGAGGTCGC
>NZ_JBFTXJ020000050.1 GCF_041379945.2 Aneurinibacillus sp. REN35
GAGACGCTCTACCGCGTCGGTGTCGTCGCTCGTCCATATCTGCGGCATATAGTAGAGCATCCCCGGATCGAAGCGCCCTCCGCCGCCGGAGCAACTCTCGAACAGAACGTCCGGAAACGCCCCCGTCAGCCGCTCCAGCACTTCGTAGAGGCCGAGTATGTACCGGTGCGCCGTCTCCCGCTGGCGTTCCGGCGGTAGCCCCGCAGAGCCGATCTCCGTCATGTTGCGATTCATGTCCCACTTGACGTAAAC
>NZ_JBFTXJ020000051.1 GCF_041379945.2 Aneurinibacillus sp. REN35
TGAAAGGAAACGCCGGATAACTCAATAGAAACGGCATGGTCGGCATTCAACGTGCGACTTGGCTGCAACGGCTGCAGGGTGGGAGTTAATACTTCTTCCGTCAGCCGCTTGGCTGCATGTTCGCTATCTTGCTTGTATGCAGGCAACGTGGCCATAGCCGCTGCTTCTTCAAATACGGTTAGTGAGGCCATGACAAGCATAGCCAGATATACGCCGGCTAGCGTTCCGTCCGATATCAGATAAGCACCCAGC
>NZ_JBFTXJ020000052.1 GCF_041379945.2 Aneurinibacillus sp. REN35
GCGAGTTGGAGATAAGGGTGCAAAGCGGGGATATGCGGCGGATAGACGCAGGCGAATGGGGTCGCCATAAAATGAGGGTACGCGGCAGATAGGTGCTTGCGAAAGGGTGTACAAAGTACGAAGGATTGCTGGCATGAAGTAGTTGTGGTCGCCAATCGCAACTCCATCTGCGGGCAGGTTCGTCCATTCAAGGAGGGAACGATCGATGGAGACGTTCGGACGCGGGTGTTTGTACATCATCATCGGGATC
>NZ_JBFTXJ020000053.1 GCF_041379945.2 Aneurinibacillus sp. REN35
TAGAGCGCACGCCTGATAAGCGTGAGGTCGGCTGTTCGAGTCAGCCTAGGCCCATCGGTGTCACAAAACTTTTTAAAAAAAGTGCTTGCAATCTGATGAAAGATGTAATAAGATAATAAAGTCGTCGCTGAGACGCGGTGCAGTGCGAAAGCACAATAACAAGTTCCTTGAAAACTGAACAGTGAAACTCGATGTGTGCGAGTAAATATATCTGTGAAGGTGATGAATCGCTTTGTAGCGA
>NZ_JBFTXJ020000054.1 GCF_041379945.2 Aneurinibacillus sp. REN35
GGGATGCGCCAGCGCCTTAAAAAAATCGGCTTTAAACTGTTGGATATTTTGATTCACGGCTAACGCCTCCTTAAATCGTTATACTTTTGAATATATGAATATCATAACACAACTTCACCCAAAAGCATTCTGGAAAGAATGGATTGTGATTTGGTTGCAACTCCTGTATAGCCCCACATATTCAAATATCTGATTATTTGATTTTTCAAAAAGAACATAAGGAGTGGGTGCGAATGCCGG
>NZ_JBFTXJ020000055.1 GCF_041379945.2 Aneurinibacillus sp. REN35
GCCTCGTCGTACCGGGACGAGACGGTCCAGCCGTAACGGTCCGGGTACACCGATCGCATCGCCAGCTCCACCACCGTATACCGCCCGATGACGCCCGCGGGCTTGTCGAACGAAGCCAGCTCCGTCCCGTCGGGATCGAGCACCTGCACCCACGAGCCTCTGTCCCGAATTTCCCTCTGCAGCGCTTCGGGCAGCCGGATCTCCGTTCCGCTCGGCGCGCCTTCGCGCATGACCCGCT
>NZ_JBFTXJ020000056.1 GCF_041379945.2 Aneurinibacillus sp. REN35
GACGGTATACGCGGTCTCATGCCGCCCGCATCCGCGCCGTCCTGCAGCGGCATGCCTCGGTTCGGGCGTCGTTTCGCGACTGCTTTGAACGCTTGTCCGAGGAAGCGGAACCATCGCGGCCTTCCAGAGGCTGCTTCTGCATCAATACAATCGTGGAGCTGGCGCCGCGGGACGAGAAATTCGAGGTGCTGACGCGGGAGCACCAGATGTATCTGGCCGTCCTGTTCCAGG
>NZ_JBFTXJ020000057.1 GCF_041379945.2 Aneurinibacillus sp. REN35
TATTAGGCACGCCGCCAGCGTTCGTCCTGAGCCAGGATCAAACTCTCCAATAAGGTGACGCCCATGGATGGGCTAACATCGACGCTGCAACAGGACGTTACGTTTGTCGTCGATGTTCCTATTTCGCTCATGACAAGCTAGCTTTATTACTATCGAAAAGAAATCTTTTCGGGGCCTGTGATAAGGATCAGGCATTCGCTACAAAGCGATTCATCACCTTCACAGATATA
>NZ_JBFTXJ020000058.1 GCF_041379945.2 Aneurinibacillus sp. REN35
GTCAGCCAAATCGGCAGAATATGAAGGCGAACTGCAAATAATAGTGAAGGTCTTGGCGAATTTAGATTTTATTTTTGCTAAGGCAAGGTACGGAAAAAAAATGAAAGCAACCATGCCTATTATGAACAATGAGGGCAGGATTGCTTTATATAAAGCGAGACATCCATTAATCCCCATTGATGAGGTCGTGGCAAATGATATTATCCTCGGCACTGACTATACAACCATTG
>NZ_JBFTXJ020000059.1 GCF_041379945.2 Aneurinibacillus sp. REN35
GAATAAAATGGCTTTGCTACTCGTATTGGCAATCGGATTGACTTTCGTTATGACGGCATGTAGTTCCAAGGAAACCGCAGCCCCGAGCGTCGGCGCGTCCGAAGAAAGCACGATGGAGCATGCGACAATGGGCTCCGAAAGTCCTCCGGCTTCGAACCAGCCGGCAATGTCGCCGTCAGTTTCCCCGTCGGCTTCGCCGTCTAAGACGGAAGGACAAGAGGCATCGGCG
>NZ_JBFTXJ020000060.1 GCF_041379945.2 Aneurinibacillus sp. REN35
GAACATCAAGATCGGCCGGTTCCTGGAACGGATCGAAGGCATCATGATCTTTATCTGGATCTGCTCGATTTTCATCAAGATAACGCTGACCTTTCACGCGTCCCTGCTCGCTTTCTCGGAATCGCTGCGGATCCCGGATCTGCGGGTTTTTCTGTGGCCGCTCGCGATCGGTCTCGTCGTCCTATCGTTGATGTGCTACCCGAACGTGTTTTACATCCAATCGTTTCT
>NZ_JBFTXJ020000061.1 GCF_041379945.2 Aneurinibacillus sp. REN35
CGAGCAAGCAGACCGGGAAGAGACCGCCTCCTCCTGAAAATCGCCCTGCCATGCGACAGAGCCGCTCCGATTTGGAGCGGCTCTGTTTTTTGCTATTCGCCGCCGTCTTTCATGGGGTAAACTTTCCATATTGATAGGTTTAGGCGTGCTCCCTTATCTTTTCCTGCGAGGAGATGAAGCTTCGATGAGACAAAAGCGGGCCGTCCGCAGGCACCGGT
>NZ_JBFTXJ020000062.1 GCF_041379945.2 Aneurinibacillus sp. REN35
GCGTCTCCGCCTTCAGTTCGCCATAACCGTCGACGGTGACGGTAAAGGGCCGCTGCGAGAGGTCCGTCTTCGTGACCCAGCCGGTCATGAACTCGGCGCCGAAGCGCTGGGCTTGCTTGCGCATATTGTCCATCAGCTCTGGGCCCATGATGCCGTCCGGGAAGCCGGGAAAATTCTCGACCTCCGTCGTCGTCGTGAGCTGGCCGCCCGGCTCCGG
>NZ_JBFTXJ020000063.1 GCF_041379945.2 Aneurinibacillus sp. REN35
GCACGTTTGCGCGATGATCGCGGGCAGCGCGGTATTGATTTCCCCAAGCCAGCCGTTTTTCGCCACGAGCGCGTCCAGCCCGAAGGCGGACAACGTCGTATTCAGCGCGCCCGCCGGGTCATAAATGCCCTGCCATACATAAAAAATGGCCACGGACGCAGTCACCATAGGGATAAGAAAAATCGTCCGGAATCCCTTCGCGAACCATCTGATGTTT
>NZ_JBFTXJ020000064.1 GCF_041379945.2 Aneurinibacillus sp. REN35
GAAGATCACGCGGCCGTACCCCGAGGAGCGCGACGCCTTCATCGCGGAAGCGCGGGTGCTGAGCGCCCTGGATCATCCGCATCTGCCCCGCATCGTCGATTATTTGCCGCCCGACGAAGACGGACTCGCCTGCATCGTGATGGATTATGTGGCGGGAGAGACGTTGGCCGACCGCTTCGAGCGGTTCGGCCGGGCGCTTCCGTTCGCGAAGGCGGCA
>NZ_JBFTXJ020000065.1 GCF_041379945.2 Aneurinibacillus sp. REN35
CTTCAACAAATGATGGGCAAGCAAAAGCCATCCGACCTCCAAGCTTACCTTCGGCAAGACGCGAAGCAGAAAACGCCGGAATCCGCTTTCCGTGTTGCCTACCCCGCATCCGACGATTTAGATGCAAATGTACATCTAATTTTGCTATATTCCTTCTTAACGGTCATTTAGTTGCAATCGTACAACTAAATCGTCCGTTTTCTGCGTACAGGACGG
>NZ_JBFTXJ020000066.1 GCF_041379945.2 Aneurinibacillus sp. REN35
CGTCAATCTGCAGATTTTGCCCAAGCTGCTCGTCGGCGAAAACATGACGAATCTCGTGACCATACTCGGGGGCATCGATATCGTGCTCGGGGAGGTGGATTGCTGATGCAGCGGTTCTGGAACGATCCTATCAGCTGGGGACATGCGGGCATCTATCTGCTGGGCGCGATCGCGGTGCTCGCCGTCGTCATCCTGTTCGTGACGTACGCCATCT
>NZ_JBFTXJ020000067.1 GCF_041379945.2 Aneurinibacillus sp. REN35
TTTTCCCCCAGGTGCTGGTCGACGTAGTCGAGGACGGGGCGAAAGCGGCTGATCGCCGAGCCTTCCCCCGCCTGCAGCGTCTTGCGGGAGTCGCTGCGGAGCAGCAGGAGCAGCAGCCGCTTGATCGACGCACCGATCGCCATCTCGTACCCGGGTGCCTCCCGCTGCGACTCCTCGAAAATGTCGAGCACTAGCGAATACGCTACCCGCCGC
>NZ_JBFTXJ020000068.1 GCF_041379945.2 Aneurinibacillus sp. REN35
TAGGACTGGTACAGCTCGCCGGTGCGAATATTCGCCCAGAAGGCCGCGGGCGTATCCGACGTCGCCCAGCCCATGACGAATTTGCCCTCGTCGGAGATGGCGACGGTGTTCTTGGCGCTCTGCCAATCGACCGTCGCGCCGAGCGTCTGCGCGACGAAGCGGATCGGCACGTAGACGGATCCGTTCTTCAACTTGGCGGGCTGGGTCATCTG
>NZ_JBFTXJ020000069.1 GCF_041379945.2 Aneurinibacillus sp. REN35
GTTGGACAACCAAGCGGTGACCAGCGTGGACAAGATGCCCAAATAGAGGATCGACAAGGTAAACAACGGCTTTTGAAACGGGATATAAAAGCTGGAAAGCGTTCCATTTGTCAGATGACGAATGACGGACAAACTGTTGAAAACAAGGAATCCGATCACGATGATCACCATCGTTAAATCCGCCGCCTTGAATGTTCGCGCCAGCTTCCTG
>NZ_JBFTXJ020000070.1 GCF_041379945.2 Aneurinibacillus sp. REN35
TTGTGCGCGACGAACAGGATGCCGCCTGCCGATCCGCTCGGATTGAGGGACGTCGTCTGATCCGCGGCGACGGGGAGATCCGCCCCGTTCGCACCGCTGGATCCGGTGACCAGATAATAGCCGTGCGCCTTGATTGTGCCGGTCAGCGCGACGCCCGCGCTGAATGAAGTGGGGGCAGCCGACACGTAGCCGATCGACCATTGGCCGCC
>NZ_JBFTXJ020000071.1 GCF_041379945.2 Aneurinibacillus sp. REN35
GTAATGAGATAGCTGCTCGTCTACAAAATGAAAAAATCAACACCTCTAAGATATTTGAAGGCGCATTAGTACCTGAGATCATCAATGACCGTCCAACATCTGTTCCTTACGGAATAGAATGGCCTATTGACATGGATTTGATTAATGACAGCAGTTTTCTTATCAAGCATGGTCCAAACACTTATTCAATTTATGATTTGGAGATCAG
>NZ_JBFTXJ020000072.1 GCF_041379945.2 Aneurinibacillus sp. REN35
GGCCGCAAAGGCATCGGTACGACCAAGAAGGTATCCATGACGCTTGCGGACGAGCTCTGGGCCCGGTTGGACAGCTATAGCGCCGAGCACGGCCTTTCCCGCTCGGAGGCGCTTCGCCGCATTTTGGAATCTCACTTTTCGCGTTGATCGATTTCCGGAGAGCAGGTGAGGCTATTGTTCGTACGAATCGCCAAAGCATCGCTCGCGC
>NZ_JBFTXJ020000073.1 GCF_041379945.2 Aneurinibacillus sp. REN35
TCACGTCGTGTGAGCAACGCAGAACCTCGCGCATCCTGCGCATCGGAGTCCCGTCAGCTCCGCCATTATTATTTGTTTTATAAGAAGTATGCATCATTTAATAAGATGACGGACATATTGCTCCGGCATTTTTTATTTATAAGAGATATTTTTGGCTCGGTAGCTCAGTCGGTAGAGCAGAGGACTGAAAATCCTCGTGTCGGCGGT
>NZ_JBFTXJ020000074.1 GCF_041379945.2 Aneurinibacillus sp. REN35
GCGCTCGTTCAGACGCTGCTGACCCAGCCGGGCGAGACGGTCGAGGAGTCGACGGGCGTCTTCGGCTATCTGAACGCGAAAGGCGAATTCGCCATCCCGGCCCAATACAGCCAAGGCTACGCCTTCAGCAACGGTCTGGCGGCAGTCGAGCTGGACGACGGCTTCGCGTACATCGACAAATCCGGCAAGGTCGCGCTGCAGACGGC